>CAJFQT010000043.1 GCA_904419095.1 uncultured Clostridia bacterium
ACAAAAATATACTTGGTCATTTCGTATCCTCCCTCAATCATTGCTCTGTTCTTATTGCTATGGCCAATTTGCGTCTCCCAATCTTACATTTCATTGGGAGCATGAACGCCCAAGATCGTTAAAACATTTTTAATGGCAATGGCCGTCGCCTTGGATAATCCCAAACGGGCATTGCGCAGTTTTTCATCATCCGTATTGACTCTGCAGTGATTATAAAAGCTGTGAAACGTGGAGGCCAGATCATGAAGATACGTACAAAGACGGTGGGGTTCCAGGGTCTGGGCAGCCGATGCAATTTCCTCGGGTAAGTCCGCCAGTTTTTTTAACAGAGCCAGTTCTTGATTTTCTATTAATAACCATATTTTATTTGCTAAATCTTTAACATCTTTAACATTTGCTAAATATCCATTATATCCATCTTCCACCATTTCACAAATGCCTCCATGCCTATACCCAACTATAGGCTTAGCTGAAGCCATTGCTTCTAATACTACTGTAGGCAATGGGTCAGGATTAATGCTTGGTAGGATAAATATATCTATTAACTTGTGAATATTAGCGGAATCCTGTCGATAGTCACTAAATATTATTTTATCAGAGTATTTACTTTCATTTATATCTTTTTTCAATTCTTGCATTCTCCACTCTTGCCCCTCAAAAACTCCACCTACTATTAAAGCTTTTAAATTTGAGACTTTTGGAAAAATCAATTCCATGGCCTTCAAAAAATCATTTTGCCCTTTCCATGCATTAACTCTCCCTATCATTCCTACTACAATATCTTCATCTTTTATATCAAATTCTTTTTTCAAATATTCACAATTAATATTTTTATTAAATTTAGAATTGTCAACTCCATTATAAATAACTTTGACATCTCTTCTATTTGTTATTTTCATAAAGTGTTCTTTTACCGCTTCAGAAACACATACTATTTCGTCTGAATACCTAGCAATAATATTATAAATAAATTTAGATATAAATTTGGGCTTTACAAGAATTTCATGTATATGCCAAATTGTTCTAATTCCAGTTTTTTTCTTAATATATGCTCCCTCTAAAACAGCTGATGTATTAATATGTAAAATATCTATATTTTCTTTTTTTATATATTTTATAATTTTTTTAGAATATTTTA
Organism: uncultured Clostridia bacterium; assembly: GCA_904419095.1. Lineage (GTDB taxonomy): Bacteria > Bacillota > Clostridia > TANB77 > CAG-508 > CAG-269. The sequence continues at coordinate 1,139 of CAJFQT010000043.1, forward strand.
TATACTCAAAACAATATTTAATAATCCCTTTTAAATTAAAATACTTACGTCTCAAAATTGGATAATTTTGTACAATAACATTAACTTCTAAATCTCTAAGTTTTTTTACTAATTGTCCATCATTAGGCAATATCACTACTGGTTCATATTTCTCTTTATCTATACGTTTAATTAATTCTAACATTACTATATCTGCGCCATATAATTCTGCACCTGCATGTAAATATAATATTTTCTTCATATTATCACCTATCTAATATTACTTTATTTCTTTTATCAATAACTTTCGAATTTTTAGGAACTGATTTAGTAACAATAGTACCAGCACCAACAACTGTTCCTTCACCTATTGTCACACCATCTAAAATCACAACATTACTTCCTATCCAACAATTATCCTCTATGATTATTCCTTTTCTTTCCGTTCCCTGACATTTTATATTTATCTTTTTATCACTAAATTTATGATTTTCAGCAAACATACTAACTTTAGGTCCAATCATAACATTATTGCCTATCTTAATATAACCTGCACAACCAATATATGAAAAAGGTCCAATAGAAGAGTTACAACCTATTTCCATTCCCTCTCCCAACTCAACACCATAATAACTAGAAGGTCTAATCATAGTATTAGCCCCCACTGTAACATTATCTCCAAATTTTATATTATTTATAGCTAATCCCTGTATCTCACTGTTTCTCTCAAATTTAGTATTTTTTCCTACTATGATATTGTATTTATGGGAAATTTTTACATTACTTCCTATAAATAACATTCCTTTTGCTTTTTTTAGAAAAATTTTTTGGATTTCTCCTCTAAATAATTTCATTAAAGTTGATAAATATATATATATTCTATCTACATATTTTACTTTTTCATTAAATTTCTTCATTTACAATCTCCGCTAAATAATATTTCATATTTTGATATAATATTTGTCCAAGAATATTCATCTAATATTCTTTGTTTTGCATTTTTTGATAATATATCTATCTCTTTTTCACTCAACTTATCTGCTAACTCTATTTTTTTCTTCAAATTATTTTTATCCCAATATACTGCTCCATTTTCTCCAACTTCTTTATTAAATCCAACATTTAATAATAAATTTAATTTAGTTGTAGCTAAAGCCTCTAACAAAGATGGATTTGTGCCACCAACTTCATGTCCATGGATATATCCATATGCTTGTTCACGAATTTTCTTTAATAATTCCTGATCATATACAGTTCCCACAAACTTAATTCTTTTATCTCCATCAAAATGTGTTTTCTCTTTTAAATCTTGGTAAAATTTATTTTTTTCTATATTAGTTATTAACACTAAATCTTTCTTAGTATTTGAATTCATAAATTCTGTTATCATCGTTTCATAATTATTTTCAGGTACAAACCTCCCCACTACCAAATAATAATTAAAAGGTTTTATTTCTTTATCTTGATACCATTGTTTTAATTTTTCATCATCATCTTTAAGTTTACTATTCTCTATATCAGCACCATAAGCTATAAAAACAGTCTTAGGACTATATTTTTTATAATCATCTTTGATATACTTTTCAATATTTTTTGAATCACATATTAGTAAATCCGCATGTTTAACCATTAACTTTTCAGACAATTTCCAATATTTTTTTATTAAAGTGTTCCATTTTGCCCTTTTCCATTCATGCCCATCCGGATTAACATAAAGTTTGCAATTTAATTTTTTTAACCTCTTCTTATAATAGCCCATAAATGGTCCTATTCTACAAGCTAAAATATAAATGATAGCATTATTTATATTATTCATTTCTATATATCTAATACTTGTTTCCAAAGCCCTAATGTCATAATATACCGCTCTAGCAGGTCCAATATCTGGAACATTTATATTAAAACACCTAGCATCATTATGTATAAATTCTTCATAATTATCTGACATACAAGCAACATGATATTTTATATCCTTATTTTTCTTTTTAGCAGTTAAATTTTCCACAAAAGTCTCAAATCCACCATATTTAGCTGGAATTCCTTTTGAACCTATTATAAATACATCTATATTTTCCACTTTAGATTGCTCCTTCTTTTTTTATCACATTTACAAAAGTATCTTTCAAAATCTTAATATCCATCTTCAAATTATGCTTATAATAATATTGCATATCCATTTCTAATCTATCAGTAAAAGTAACATCACTTCTACCATTTACTTGCCAAAATCCAGTTAATCCTGGTTTACAAGACATTATGTAATTGAAGAATCCATTTATTTCTTCTCTTTCTCTTGGCAAATACGGTCTTGGTCCAACCAAACTCATTTCACCTTTTAAAATATTTATAAATTGTGGAAATTCATCTAATGATGTTTTACGCAAAAACGCTCCCATTTTCGTAATTCTTGGATCATGTTTTAACTTTTTATACTTAGCATATTCCTCTCTTGCTTCCTCGTTTTCTGCTAAATATTCTCTCAATTGTTCATCTGCTCCAACGACCATTGAGCGATATTTATACATCTTAAAATGTTTCCCATTTTTTCCAATTCTTTCTTGCGTATAAAAAATAGGACCTTTATCCTTTAAAATTAGATTAGCAATTCCTATAACGATAGTTAAAGGTATTAGAAAAATTATTCCTACAATACTACCAATAATATCAATAGCTCTTTTTACAAATTTTTCTAACTTTAAAATAATCCTATTTCTTTGTAAATTTCTTTCTAGTGGTATTAAATTAGTTGTTTCTATGACACTTCCTGATGAATAATTAATTATTTCATCTTTTACTTCCACTTTATATCTCCCCCAAATATAAAATTAAACATCCAGTTTACATATTCCGTCACATTCATCCACATTATACCATATTTCGACATATTTTACAAGTACTTAGATATGACTTTTAAAGTCATATCTAAGTATTTTTACAAACTAGTCACCATAACCTGTTTTTGTAACAATTTGATTACTAATATTTTTTACTGTTTCAGAAGGTGTATAATCTTGTTCTCCAAATAATTCTTGATGTAATCTTGTAACATTACTTTCCAAAGTTACAGGAATTCCATACCAAGCATTCATAGTAATTCCTTTAGTTTCATAAGGCCAACCTATACTATCTGAAACTTTATATTTTGTTAAATCTGGTATCATTGCTATCATATCATTTGTAGAAATATTTGTATAAATTTTAGGTAAAATATTATCAACAAAAGAATTTATTTCTGTTAAACTTTTTGTCTTTAATTTATCAAATGTTGCTTCTACAACTGTTCTCATTCTTTCAGCTCTTTTATAGTCTCCACCTTCTGTATAACGAATTCTTGCATATGCTACTGCTTGCACTCCATCTAATGTCAAAGTACCAGGTGCAGATAATTGATTTGTTGAAATTCCTGTTACTTTTGATGTTTCCTTAATATATTGATTTATATAATTAACCTCTTGTGAATCAACAGTTATTGTCACTCCACCTAATTCATTTATAGCCTCAGCTACTGCATCAAAATTAACTGTGACAAATTCTTTTATATTTAAATCCAAATTTGTATTCAAAGTACTAATTGCAAGAGGAGCTTCTCCATAAGAATATGCATGAGTTATCTTATCTAGTCCATGCCCTTCGATTTGCACATATGTATCTCTATATACAGAAGCTAATTTTACTTCTTTTGTACTATTATTTATACTTGCAATAATAATTCCATCACTTCTATTTCCTCTTCCATAGTCCTCATTTGATCTACTATCTATGGCAAATAAAGCTATATTTCTATAACCTGACAAGTTTTGTTCAGCTTCTTTTGATATATCTAATTGGCTAACATCAATATCTACCTTTTGTATTTTATTTAATTTTGATGTAACAAAAAAGTATGTAAATCCTATAATTCCCACTAGAATAATTATTAAAACTAAAACAATTATTCCGAAAACTTTCAATCCCCTATTTTTTTTCTTTTCTTTATTTCTCATTTTACTTACGACCTTTCTTGTTTTTTACATTAATTTACTAATGTTAAAGCTTACTTTAATTTCTCAGGACATTATATCATATTAAAAGTTTTTTTGTCTACTATTTTAAAAAATTGTTATAATTTTTTGATTTACTAAATCTCCTGTTAAAAAATAGTCATTATTTCTCATCAAAAAAAGCCCAAACCATCAATATTTTAGCGTTTTCATAATTAAATAGATGAAACACAATAATTGACAAATTTGAACTATTTTTATTCACATATATCAGTTATATATTATCATTCTTCTTAACTAATAGATTTCTCTAACTTTCTCTCCTTATTTTTTCTATAAACAACAATCACAAGAAATGTCAAAAAAATACCAAAAGCAACTCCACAAGAATCTATACATACATCAAAAACTCTTGCACTTCTCCCAGAAGAAAACATTTGATGAATTTCATCAGAAATCGCATAAAGGAATCCAATTAAAAAAGCAATCCCTATTTTGCTTTTATTTCTTATTGAAAAAGTATTTATAAAACCTGTAGCTGTAATTCCCAAAATTGTATAAATACTAAAATGTGCTATTTTTCGCACCAATAGTTGCAATTGCTCAGTAATCTCAACTTTTTCTTCTTCGCTTTTATTTTTAGTTCCTGGAAAAATATCTATTACCTTTCTTATTACTCTTCCACTAACACCTTTAGATTCTTCTCCATTTTGATTTGAAAAACAAAATATTGTAACACAAGTTAATATCATCAAAATAAAAAATACTATTCTTAACACTTTTACTCTATCCATAAAATTCACTCTAAACTATATGTTTTCCTTTCAATTATACTTTTAAAATTAAACCTTATCCATTAATTCTATTATATTTTCATTTCAAATATTTATTTTATTCATCATTTTTTATTTTTTCTAAAATTAGAAATAAAAAATGTACTAAAGCTTAAATATCAGAGTTTCCTCCAATATTTAAGCTTTAATTTGACACCCATCTTATCATTTTTATATCATTATATTTTTTTAATACTTCTTTATACTTCTCATACTCTTCATCCCACAATTCTGGTGGAACTTTGTCAAATGCTGTAAATATTTTTTCCGCTTCTTCTAAATAAATTACTTGCTCTTGTGGTGACATTTTTTTGTATTGAATTGCAAATCTATACAATTTATCTAACATTTGATTAGCCTCTATAAAACTCCAGAAGTCCTTTACTTTCATTCCAGCTAGTTTTATTTGCATTACAGCAAACGCTACCAACATAAATATTATAAACGCTAATATGTATATAATTATTAAAAATCCTGTCATCTGTTACACCTCTTAGTTTTTCTTATGCATCTATTAATTCTTCTTTTCATTTTCTATTCTTAATTCATTTTCAATTATAGTCATTATTATTTGCACAGTTTTTTCTAAATCATCATTTTTTATTACATAATCATATAGCCCTATTTTTGACTCTTCATAATCTAATCTACTTAATCTTAATTCCATTTCTTCTGGTGATAGATTATCTCCTCTATTAATTAATCTTCTTTTCAATTCTTCTCTATCAACTTTTAAAAATATTGGCACTAGCTTTGTTTCATTTGCAAGTAATCTAATTAAGTTCTCTGTTCCATTAACTTCTATATCTTTTACTATTATTTTTCCACTTTGTATTTTTTCATTCATTAATTTTTTAGATGTTCCATAATAATTGTTATGATGTATGTCATATTCATAAAATTCATCTTGTGCTATTTTATTCATAAACTCTTCTCTAGTTATAAAATGATATTGTACTCCTTCTTCTTCTCCTTCTCTTGGCTCTCTAGAAGTAAAAGAAGGTAATGAAATAACATTATCCATTCTTTTTATAAGTTCTTTTTTTATTGTATCTTTTCCTGCACCTGATACTCCTGATAATATAACTAACATTTTATCTCCTCTTATTCCAAATAAATTTCAATATTATTTTATTTTGACATTAGATCATATCTATACATTCCCTTATCTTGATCTTCTGGTTCTACTACTTCAATAACACCTTCTGCTATTTCATCTGCTGCTAGAGTTACCATTGACGCTTCTTTTTTATCAATTAATGGCTCTGCACCTTGTGATAATTGTCTTGCTCTCTTAGCAGTTGCTATTACTAATGCATATCTGTTTTCAGCTCTTCTCAATAATTCTCCTACTGTTGGTTTTACCATCATTTTAACATTACCTCCATAATTATTTTTTTATTTTAAATTATCTTTTTAATCTCTGGTTAATTTTATATTTTAAAATCTAACCACTAAACTTAAAAAATTATTTTTCATCATCTTGCACCAACGTTGCTGTTCCAATTTCTTTGTCTAATCTTCCTGCTACTGTTTCAGGCTGAACTGCCGACAAAATAATATGACCTGAATCCATAATTAATACTGCTCTTGTTCTCCTACCACAAGTCGCATCAACAGCAGTTTTATTATCTTTTGCTTCTTGTATTATTCTCTTAACTGGTGCCGATTCTGGACTTATAATTGCTACAATTCGGGAAGCTGATACAATATTTCCAAATCCTATATTAACTAATTGCATTTAAATCAAATCCTTTCTTTATTCTATGTTTTGAATTTGCTCTCTTATATCTTCTAGTTCTGTTTTTATATCTATTACATTATTTGTTATATCTAAACAATTTGACTTTGAACCAATCGTATTTGTTTCTCTATTCATCTCTTGAATAATGAAATCTAACTTTTTTCCTACAGCTTCATTAGATTGTAATAAATTTCTAAATTGTGAAATATGACTTTTTAATCTTGTAATTTCCTCTTCTATTGAACTTTTATCAGCATAAATAACAACTTCTTGTGCAATTCTAGATTTGTCTATTTCCTCTGTTTGTAATATTTCTTTAACTCTTCCTTCTAATTTTACTACATATTCTTGAATAAGTCCAGTAGATTTTTCAGATATTTTTATAATTTTGCTTTCAACTGTATCTATTCTCTTCATTAAATCATCATATATTTTATTTCCTTCCTCGTTTCTCATCTTTACCAATTGATTAATCGCAACTTTTAAAACACCAATAACTTCTTGTTTTATCTGCTCGTCCTCTTGATTATATTTTAAATTTAACACATCTGGTAATTTTAATAATTCAACAAAATCAATAGTAGGCTCTATATCTTCTTCTCTAGAGATGTCCTTTATTTCTTTAATATAAGTTTTTGCTAAATCTTTATCAATTTTTAGTTCTCTACCTTCTTGACTATTATTATTAAAAGTAATAAAAATATCTATTTTTCCTCTTTTTATACTTGTACTAACTTCTTTCTTAATAACATCCTCTAAATAACTTAATTGTCTTGGCAATTTTACAGAAATATCTAAATATCTATGATTTACACTCTTAACTTCTATCTGATATTCTCTATCATTCATTATATCATTATATTTTCCAAAACCAGTCATACTTTTTATCATTTCATTCACCTTTCTCTTTGGAAACGCCCAGGAGAACACTCATTTTTGTTCCCAAAATTCATTTTTTGCTTTATTTTTCGCTATTTTTAGTTCCTTTTTTTGTTGTTCGTTTTATATTACTATTCGTGCTATCTATCATTTCTACATCTGTTTTCTTGCTATTACTATTTGTTCTTCTCTTTGTTTTTGATACTTTGTCTATGTCAGATACAGATACTTTTTTATCTAAATTATCCTCTTTCTCAACATTTTTCTTTTTATTTACAACTACCTTTTTATTTTCAGTATCTTGCTTATCCTCTATTACTCTTTTTACACTAGTTGATTTAACTTTATTAGTTTTAGCCGTTTTTCCAGTTTTATCTATTTTTTCTTCTTTAACTGTTCTAGTTGTTTTTATCGGTTTAACAGTTTCATTTAGTTTTACATTTTTATTACTTGTTTTAACCTTACTTGTATTTTTCTTTTTATTTACTTGATTATTTGTTTCTTTTAGTGTTTTGGATTTTTCTATTCTATCATTAATATCAGTGTCATTTTGTATTCTAGCCTTTACCTCTTTATCTTTTACTATTTTATTTTTTTCTGTATTTTGTCCATTGTCTACCTTTTTACGTTTTACTTGAACATTATTTTCTAATTTTAATTTTTCATTAATATTTTTGCCTTCATCATTTTTAGATTTATTATTTCTCTTTTTTGCTTCTTTAACTTTTGGCTCTTCTTTCTTTGTTATTTCTGGTATATCACTAAAAGTTTCTAATATTTTTCTTCTTTCTCTTGTATATATTACTATTGATTTAAAAACATAATATATTGCAAATATGTATGAAGAAACTGTTATGTATAAAGAAAATGAAAAATCATATTTAGTAACTACATATCTAATTGATAATGTATGTGCTGCAATTACAATTGTTTCTATACTATGTATTGCTAATCTTCCATCATCTTTTTTATATGCTTTTTCTATTACAAATATAGCAATAAATAGAAAAACAATTGATAATATTTCTATTATTTCTAACACTTTAATTTGCCCTATTGTTTGATATAAAGTACTAAGCAATAAAAAATATATCATTAAACCTATTGCAATAAGTATATTTGCTTGAATTTGTTTATTCATCTTCCCTTTTATTTCTTTTTCTTTTTCTGCTTGCTTTTCTTGAGATATACTCTTTTTTGAATTTGTTTTCATATTAATATTAGCTCCTCTCCTCTAGTTCGTACATTATTATACTTAACATATTAAGTGCAACTGTTTCTGTTCTTAATATTCTATTTCCTAAAGTTATCACTCTTATACCATTTTCTCTTAACATTTTTTCTTCCTCTTCATCAATTCCACCTTCTGGTCCTATTATGATTCCAATTTTTAATTCTTCAGCCTTTAACTTACTATTAAATTTTTGTTTTATCTGTGAAATTTCTTGCTTTAAAGTATTTTCTTTTTCTTTTTCATACGCTAATATAATTTCATCATATTCACTTCGTTGGTTTAAAATTTCTTTTAACCTAATGCAATTATTAACTTTAGGTATATAATCTCTTCCGCTCTGTTTAGCTGCTACTTCTGATATCTTTTGCCATCTTTCTACTTTTTTTATTTTATCTTTTTCTTGTAATTTTACAACACATCTTTTCATTTCCACTGGAGTAATATCATACACTCCCAATTCTACAGATTTTTGAATGATTAATTCCATTTTATCTGCTTTAGGTATTCCTTGAAATATTGTAACTTTTATATTTGATTCTGATATACTTGAAATTTTTTCTATAATTTCTAAGTTTATCTTTTCTTTTTCTATAGTTTTTATTTTACAAATATAATTTTCTTGTAAATCTGAGTTACATATTTCTATCTCTTCACCAACTTTTGCTCTTAATACATTCTTTATATGGTTTATGTCATTTCCTATTATTTTTATTTGATTGTTCTCTATTTGATTTTGCTTAATAAAAAATTTCGGCATTTCTTCTCTCCATCTATTTACTAAATAATTTTTCCTTCAATATATTTTTCTGCCTGTTCTATCATTAATTCAGCAGTTTTTAGTTGTTTTTCACTTTCTTCTTTCGTCACAATATAAAAATCAACATAGTCACTTTTTTCTCTATAAAATCTAGCTTCATTAACACCTCTACCTAAGTCTCTTGAAAAAATTTGTGTACTAACATAATTTTTATTAAAATAAGCTATTACTGATGAATGTTTTTTAAAATCAGTTTGCTCCAATGCTAAAATAGCTTTAATTGCATGAAAAATCGCATAATATGCTCTATTATTTGCTCCTTTAAATTTACTAATGTTAAAAAGTGCTTTTGCTTCTTCCAAATTTTCTTTTGCTTGCTCTAATCTATATTTTGATAAAGCTTTTATTTCTTCATTATTCATTTAATAAAACCCCTTCATTCTTAATATTTTTATAAAATTT
>CAJFQT010000044.1 GCA_904419095.1 uncultured Clostridia bacterium
AAAATTTCTTGATACTATTAAGAGATAATTATATTTCAGAAATAAATAATTTAAAGCTTAACGAATATAAATCTAGCAAAAAGAAAAATCTTGAAGAACGAAAAAACAATTTAAAGAATTTGGAAGCAGAATATAAAGTTTTAATCTCACAGAGAATAAAAGAAATAGCAAGTTCTTCAAAAGACAAAAAGGAATTTATAGAAAATACATATAGAAGTTTAGAAGAAGAAAAGTATAAAGAAATTGAAAAGACAAAAAAGAAATTACAAGAGTTGCAAAATGAAGATTTAGAAATAAAGCAAGAAAAAATGAAACAAACAATAGACTATTTTAATCAAATTATAGAAGCGGAAGTACCAGATAAAGCAATATTAAATATGCTAATTGATAAAATTTATATTTATCATGATAAATCTGTAAAATTTGAATTAAAAATAGACATAAGTAGGTTGATATAATAAAACAAAAAGTACAAGTGTAAAAAAGAATTGTATTTTGCCTAGCTAAAATCAATTATCTTTTGTACAGTAGGTGGTTCAACTGAGTAGGCACAATCACAACATTATGCAGGTACGGCATTTGATGTGGGGCAAACTTTGACAGCAACAAGGAGAAGACAATTATGGGAGAGTGCAAATAATTCTGGTGTGTGGTATTATGTGGAACCAATATCGCTAACGCCGACATGGGTACATTTTGATAAAAGGTTTGGAACTCCAGCTTGTTCAACAGGAGGTTTTCCGCTATTAAGAAGAGGAAGTTTAAGTAATTATGTTTTAATTGCACAGGATGATTTAAATACACTTGGATATAGAACAGGTGGATTAGATGGCATATTTGGTTCTGCAACACAAACGGCTGTGAGAAATTATCAATCAAGAGTTGGGTTATCAGTTGACGGGATTATTGGATGTAATACGTGGAGATCGTTACAAGAAAATGTTGTAGGAACTGGAAGGACTTCTACTACTATTGATTAAAAGAAAAGACATCATATAATGACGTCTTTTCTATTGTAGTATTTTTTAGCTGCACCACTAGTAGGAGTAGCTGCCTTTTTCATGATCTCTTCTTCTGAGAATTTATTTTGTAGCTTTATTAAATCCTTGGTTATAGAGCTTAAAATAGTTTTGTGATAATCATTAAGTTGTAAATAATCTTTTAAGAATTCATCACTAATATATTTTGTAGAATAAGGAGTATCGCTATTGATAACGTTTTGAAATAAAAAATTAGAATCGATATCCAAAGCTTTACAAAGATTAACAATTGTAGTGGCACTTCCAAAAGCAATTCCACGCTCTAGTTGGCTTATGTATCTAGCTGAAAGTTGTAGCTTTTCAGCTAATCTTTCTTGAGTATATTTTGTTTTAGATCTAGCTAATCTTATGTTCTTACCAATACTTTTTCTTAATTCACTTTCCGTCTTATTCATAAATAACCTCCTTTTTAGATTATATAAAGAGTATAGCAACAGAAAACTTAAAATTAAATGAACTGATAATAGCATAAAAAACACAAACTAAAACAAAACATTACAAAAAGATAAAATAAGTTAAAAAATTTTATGTTTTCTATATCAAATTTTGGATTGATTTTTTAAAATTTATATAGAGCAATAACATTATTTTATTAAAAATTTAAAAAAATTTAAAAAAAACTATTGCAAAATATAAAAACTTATATTAAAATCTAGGTAAGTGGAGAAAAGTGGTACAAAGTGGTAGAAAGTGAAAAGAGGTGAAGCTCAGGTGTTAATGGGAGAATATGAGCATTCTCTAGACGCAAAAGGAAGATTAATAATGCCAGCAAAGTTGAGACAGGACATAGGAGAAAAATTCATCTTAACAAAAGGATTAGATGGATGTTTATTTGCGTTTTCAACACAAGAGTGGATAAACTTTGAAGAAAAATTAAAATCACTTCCACTATCAGATAAAAATGCAAGAAGTTTTGTAAGATTTTTTCTAGCAGGAGCTACTGAATGTGAGATAGACAAGCAGGGAAGATTTTTAATTCCTAATAATTTAAGAGTTGTTGCAGGATTAGAAAAAGAAGCTGTAATTATAGGAGTAGGTACAAGACTTGAAATATGGAATAAAGACACATGGTTAAAATGTGATGAAGATATATCAGCAGAAGAGATAGCAGAAAATATGGCTAATCTTGGTATATAACTTGAAAAAGTTTATATAACTTACAAAAGATAAGATTACAAAAGATAAATTTACAAAAGATAAAAATACTAAAGATGAGAAAACAAAAGAAAAAAATAGTGATTGATACTAAAGAAAAATATATTGTAAAAACAAAAGATAAATGAAATAAAAGTTAATGTACAAATGTTAAATTAATGTAATTAACAAATGATTTAACAAAAGAAAACATTACAAAAGCAAATAAAACCAAAAGAAAAATACAAAATAAATTATCAGCTGGTAGAAAAATTTTACCAGCTGAAATGTTAAATTAAGAGGTGAAATTTTGGAATTTAAGCATAAGCCTGTAATGTTAAATGAGTGTATAGAAGGTTTAAATATAAAAAAAGAAGGAATATATGTAGACGGAACACTTCGGAGGAGCAGGACATAGTAAAGAAATTTTAAAAAGATTAGATGCAGATGGCTTACTTATTGGTATAGATAGAGATGAAGAAGCATTAAAAGCAGCTAAGGAAAATTTAAGCGAATATAAAAATGTAAAATATATACACGGAAATCATGATGATATAAAAGATTTGTTACAAGAGATAGGTATAGAAAAAGTAGATGGAATATTGTTAGATTTGGGAGTTTCATCATACCAGTTAGATGAAAAAAATAGAGGATTTAGTTATATTGGTGAAAACGAGTTAGATATGAGAATGGATAAAACTCAAAAATTAACCGCTAAACAAGTTATAAACGAGTATCCTGAGGAAAAGCTGGCAAATATTATTTATGAATATGGAGAAGAAAGATTCTCAAGACAAATTGCTAAAAATATATGTATTGAAAGAAAGAAACATCTCATTAAAACTACTAAGCAATTAGTAGAAATAATTGAACAATCTATACCAAAATCAAAGCAAAAAGATGGTCATCCAGCAAAAAGAACTTTTCAAGCAATTCGAATAGAAGTTAATAATGAGTTAGAACCATTGCACAATACAGTAATTGACTCTATTAATTCTTTAAAGACTGGTGGGAGATTGTGTATAATAACATTCCATTCTTTAGAAGATAGAGCTGTAAAAAATGCAATGATAGAAGCAAAGGGAAAATGTATTTGTCCACCTGATTTACCATACTGTGTGTGTGGCGCAAAATCATTAGGAAAGATTATTACAAAGAAACCAATTTTACCATCAGAGGAAGAAAAAGAAGAAAATTCAAGAAGTAAAAGTGCGAAACTTAGAATTTTTGAAAGAGAAAACTAAGGATTTTATAAGAACATAAGAAAAGGAGGTGATAACTTATGGCACGAGCACAATATCAATATGAGACAAGCCCAAGAAAATTAGAACCAACAGAGGTAAAAAGAGGCAAAAGAGTTAAAGTGCAGAAAAAAAGAAAAATTAAGCTAGTTGAAGATTTACCTAGACAAGATGTAAAAATTTCAAAAGAGCAAAAAATTAGACAAGCGAAATTAATAGGAATTTCTCTTTTGGTATTGGGAGTTTTATTAGCTATAAGTTATCGTAATTCTCAGATAAATATTAAATTTAGTGAGATACAAAAGCAAAAGACAGAACTTTCAACTTTACAAAAAGAAAATGAACAAACAGAGGTCAATATTGAAAATAGTTTGAATTTGAGTAATATAGAAGAACAGGCAAAAAATAAATTGGCTATGGGTAAATTGACAAATAAGCAAACTGTATATGTCACTTTACCAAAAAAGGATTATATAGAATCTGCATCTGAGAAAATTGATATTGATGGTGATGATGATAAGAATTGGTTTGAAAAATTAATTGATAAGATTTTGAATAGAGAGTAATAAGAAGTAAATTGTGATATTTTGAGAAACAGTTTACTTTTTTTATATTTTATGATAAACTTTTACGTAAATAACTTACTGGTTGTAAGATGATATAGAGTAACTATAAACAAATTTGTTAAAAGTTAGGAGGAATTTAAAATGTTGATGTTTCGGATTTATTGTTTAATTTTTTTAGGAATCATAATTACATGCATAGTTGGTTTGATTTTGAATTATAAAATTGAAAAAATTTTGATGTTGGATTTTATTAGACTGGATAAATATATTAAAACTAGAAAAGGTCTTAATTTGATATTGAAATATGATTTATGTATCTTACCAACTAAGATATTAATTGTTATTTTGTTCATTTATAGTGTTTTGATTTTAAGTTTTATTTTTACTGGAGTATTGAATGTTGAAATTCTTGCGAATACATATAATAGGATAGTGTTAATTATAATATGCTTTTCTTATATATTGACTATTTTAATTTACGGAATATCGATAGTTTTAGATGAAAAAATAATTGAAATCAAAAATCTAAAAGATTTATTATTATCGGGAGTTGAAAAACTATTTTCGGTAATAGCTTACTTATCAATGTTTATATTTTTGGTTACACTAATATTTGGAGGAATAGTTTTTGGATTGAAAGAAGAATATACTAAGGAGATTACAACTGAAATAGTGGCATTAAGTGATAATGTTTCCACTAATGTTCACGGAGGTCTATTTTATGTAGGAACAACACCAACGTTAGATTATGTATATATTCCAAAAAGTGAGAATAACGAGATAAATTTAAAAACATTAAGTTCTGCAGAAGGAGAGGTAACCATACATCCAAACAGTAAAGGTGTACCCAAGATTATAGAAAAACAAAAGGTTATGATACACAATCAATTTCTGTTTGGTCAAACGGAAAATATTTTACAAAAATCTATTGATATTTATATTCCAAATGATGTGGTATATTCATTTGATATAGATTTAGAATAAAACATCAACGAGGAGAAGGAAAACTTCTCCTTTTAAAATTTTTAAAAAGTATATTATATTTATTTTTTTTATGTTAGAATAAATTCTGAGAGGTGTTATAAATGGCAAGAAGTAGAAAAAAAAGTAGTATGAAAAAATTAATAGGAATGTTTGTGGCAATAATTTGTGTGCTAGTTAGTTTTTTTTATAGTGATGATATATTAAATGGTGTGAATAGTGAAAATGTAGTTGATACTCAAGCAAGTACTACTATTGAACAGAATAATACCAATATTGGCATTGCTGAAATTCCTGAATATACTGATAAAATTTATATAGAAATAAATAATAATGTACCTTATTTTGAAGAAAGTGATTATACAACTGAAAGTTTTGAAAGATATAGTGATTTAGATGCTTTAGGAAGGTGTGGAGTGGCTTTTGCTAATGTTAGTAAAGAGATAATGCCACCTGATGGGGATGAGCGTGGAAGTATTAGTAGTGTTAAGCCAACTGGTTGGGAACAAGCTAAATATAATGGAGAGTATTTGTATAATAGGTGTCATTTGATTGGATATCAGTTGTCTGATGAGGATGCAAATGAATTAAATTTAATTACGGGAACTAGATTTTTTAATGTAGAAGGAATGTTGCCTTTTGAGAATAAGGTTGCTGACTATATTAAAGAAAATAGTAATAACCATGTTTTATATAGAGTTACTCCGGTTTTTGATGGTGATAATCTTTTGGCAACTGGTGTTGAGATGGAAGCTTATTCTGTGGAAGACCAAGGTCAGGGTGTTTGCTTTAATGTGTTTGTGTATAATGTGCAACCTGGTATTACGATTGATTATGCAACTGGAGAAAGTTCTAAATAGTTGATTGGGTTTGTGGTATGTTGGGGCCGTCAGAAAAGTGATATTATTTGGATTTAAAAATATTTTCCTACTCATTGCATTCAGAAAGAATTTGTAAGGCTCTCTAATGAGCCTCTTTCACTCAGGCCCCTTCATTCTTCAGGTCCGTGAACATTCCTCATTCGATAGCCTAACAAATTCTATTCTTCATTCCAATCGAACGGAAAATATTTTTAAATCCAAATAATATCACTTTTCTGACTACTCTATGATTGTAGATGATAGTTATAATTTAATCTGAACGGAAACGAGAATGTAATTTTAGAAAACAATAAAATGAAAAAAGTGTTGACATAAACTGTTGGACGATATATAATAGATTTAGTTTTAATTCTCTTTGTTACATTTCGGGTAACAATTATTTTCCAAGTAAAAATTATTATAAATAGGAAGGTGATGCTTATTGGACTTAGATGTATTTCAGGATTTAATTAATAAGGTGAAGGATAGTGATTTAGTTCAAAATTTCATAACGGAACTTTCAAATCATTTAGAAAAAACAAATTCGAAGGAAGGTAATAAAATGACAAATAATGAAAAAGTGAGTGAATTGAATAATCATAGGGAAGAAAATTGTTTATATCAAGTTGTAGATTTTAGTTCTGATGGTGTGTTCTTGCAAAATACTAATAATAATGCGATTTTTGAGGAGAAAAATATGCCTAAGGAATTGATGGATAAGATTAGTAATGATTATATTTTGAGATATAAAGATGGAAATTATGTTATTGAGGAAGAATTAACAGATGATTTTATGAATAGTATGGTGGGAGTACAAGAATATAAAAGGATACAAGAAAATTTTGAAAAAGAAAGTAATATTTTAAAGATTGATCCTAATACTCATTATACTGTAAGTTCTAGAAATGAAGATTTTACAGTATTAAGTTATGGTGAAAATAGTAAAAATACAATTGAGGTACCAAATGAATTATTACCATATTTTATTAATGAGCAAACAGTGTTAAATTATAAAAATGGAAAATTTGAAAAGTTTTTTAATGATTAGTTGGAAGGAGAATTAAATATAAAATTAAGTGAATTTGTTTTTTATAAGAGATGCATACAAATATTTATTTGAAGTTTTTATTATATGGATTGAGTTTATATATAGATTTTTGTATGTATTTTTTTTATTGTATAGGGAAAATCGGCTTTTATCTTGAATATATGTGGATTTTCTTATTTTATTAAGGCAAAAATTAATATTTTTCTTTCTTTCTATTTTGGGTATAAATTTTACTTCTAAAAATAAAATTATTTAGAGGTGTATATAATGAGAGCAAATTTGTCAATGAAAAAGAGAATGAGAAATATTCTTTTTGTAATGTTTATATTAATTACTTTATTAATTGGAAGAATAGGTTTTATTCAATTTGTCCAAGGAAAAGAATTATCAGAAATGGCATATGAGCAACAAACATTAGACAGGAGTATCAATCCAAAAAGAGGGACAATTTATGATAGAACAGGAGAAAATGTGCTTGCTGTAAGTAGTACAGTTGAAACAGTAACTGTAAATCCAGGTAATATAGCAAAAGAAGATAAAGAAAAAGTAGCACAGAAATTAGCAGAAATTTTTGAACTTGATTATGATACAGTTTTAAAAAAAGTAAACAAAAGAAGTTCTATTGAGACAATTGCAAAAAAAGTAGAGAAAGAAAAAACAGATTTATTGAGGCAATGGATGAATGAAAATAATATAACTACAGGGATAAATATTGATGAGGATACAAAAAGGTATTATCCTAATAATAATTTAGCTTCTCAAATAATAGGATTTTGTGGAAGTGATAATCAAGGTTTAGATGGGATTGAGGCAAAATATGATGAAGTTCTAGCTGGAAGCAAAGGAAGTATAAAAAGGCATACAGATGCTAAAGGAGGAGAAATAGGAACAGAAGGAGAAAATTATGTATCAGCAATAGATGGAAATGACTTAATACTTACAATAGATATGAACATACAATCAATTATAGAAAAATATCTTCAAGAAGCATGTATTGATAATGTTTGTACAGATGGTGGAAATATTGTAGTTATGAATCCTAAGAATGGAGATATTCTAGGTATGGCAACATATCCATCATATAATTTAAATGAACCATTTGAAGCATATACGGATGAATTAAAGCAAAATTGGGATAATATGAGTCAAGAAGATAAAACGAAGAGTTTGCAAGCAGTTTGGAGGAATAGGGCGATAACAGATACATATGAACCAGGTTCAACTTTCAAAACAATAACTGCTTCAGCAGCACTAGAAGAAGGAATAGTAACAGATATAGATAAAGAAGGAGAATTTACTTGTACTGGTGGAATTGAAGTTGCAGGAGTTAGAATAAAATGCTGGAGATATTATAGACCTCATGGTGCAGAAAGTTTAAGGCAAGCACTTATGAATTCATGCAATCCAGTATTTATAGGATTAGGGCAAAAAATAGGAGTAACAAAATATTTTGAATATCTAAAGAAATTTGGACTTTTAGAAATTACAGGTGTAGATTTACCAGGAGAAGCAAATAGTATTTTTATAAAACAAGAAAAAGCAGGTCCAGTTGAGCTTGCAACTATTAGTTTTGGTCAAAGATTTGAAATAACCCCTTTACAATTAGTTACAGCAGTATCTGCTATTGCTAATGGTGGAAACCTTGTAAAACCTAGAGTTGTTAAGGAGATAATAGATAGTCAGACAAAAGAAGTAACAAAGATGGAAACAGAAATAAGGGGAACAGCAATTACAAAAGAAACTTCTGAGAAGGTATTAAGTATGATGGAAAGTGTTGTTTCAGAAGGAACTGGAAAAAATGCAAAAGTTGCAGGTTATAGAATAGGTGGAAAAACAGGAACATCAGAAGATGGAGTAAATACTAATAAATATGTTACTTCATTTTTAGGAGTTGCACCTATTGAAGATCCTCAAATAGTTATGCTGATTACATTGTATAATCCAACAGGTGAGGGAGGACATCAAGGAGGTGGAGTAGCTGCACCATTAGGAGGTCAAATATTTAGTGAAATATTACCATATTTAGAAGTAAGTCAAGGAAATCAAGAAGAAGTAGAAGTTATAAATCAAGTTACTGTTCCAGAATTAGAAGGAAAGACAGTAAAAGAGGCAGAACAAATTGCGAAAGAGAGCAATATAAATCTAGTTATAGAAAATGAACCAGAAGAACTTGATGAGGGAAATGTTATAATAAAAGAACAGACACCAAAAGCAGGGATTGTAATTAATGAGGGGACTAATGTTTATTGTGGTATATAAGATTCATTGTAAATCATCATCCTGAGAAACTCAAAAATATGTATAGTGTACTTGTAAATAGACCAATGAAAGATTTTGTGAAAAGGTTACAAAAAGAAAAGATGGCAGAATTAGAATTTTATTATAATAGGAGCATATTTGAGAGGATATTTTCCAATATGCTCTTATATTATATAGCTAATATGATAAATTTATAAAAAATAACTTGCTAGTTAGAACTTCTTTATGATAATATAAAAACAGAAAGAACTACAAAATAAAAGTTTACTATAAAATATAAAGATTATATTTAATAAATTTAAAAGGAGGGAAATTATGAAAGTAATATTTATAGAATATCCTAAATGTTCAACTTGTCAAAAGGCAAAGAAGTGGTTAGAAAATAATAAAATAGAATATACAGATAGACACATATTAGAGGAGACACCAACAAGAGAAGAATTAAAAAATTGGATAGAAAAAAGTCAATATGATATAAAAAAATTTTTTAACACTAGTGGTTTAAAATATAAAGAATTAAAATTAAAAGAAAAACTATCTAAAATGAATGATGAAGAAAAAGTAGAATTATTATCATCAGATGGAATGTTAATAAAAAGACCATTATTAATAACAGATGATAGAATTTTAATAGGTTTCAAAGAAAAAGAGTGGGAAGAATTATTGAAATAAAATTGTAAATAATATATATAAGGAGGATTTATATGCCAAAACAAATATTAGCAGAGCTCTTAAGAAAAGAACAAATAGTAAAAGATGTATATAAATTTACAATAAAAGCAGAAGAAATAGTCAAATTAGCAAGGCCAGGAAATTTTATTGAAATAAGAGTTAATAATCAAACAGAGCCGTTTTTAAGAAGACCAATTAGTATATACAACTTAGATATTGAAAAAGGAATATTAGAATTTATTTTTCAGGTAAAAGGAAAGGGAACACAAATTTTGGCTCAAAGAAATATAGGAGAAAAGATTGATATAATTGGTCCATTAGGTTATGGAACATTTAAAATTGGAGATAAAACCAATGTTGCAATAATTGGTGGTGGAATAGGAATATTTCCATTGTATGAATTAGCAAAAGAAATAAAAAATCAAGAAAAAAGAGTAAAAGCATATTTAGGTTTTAGAAGTAAAGACTTAGTAATGTTGGAAAATGAATTTACAAAAGTTACAGATAATTTAATAATTACAACAGATGATGGAACTTATGGGAAAAAAGGATATGCAATAGATTATCTAATAGAAGATATGAAAAAGGAAAAATATGAATGTATATATGCTTGTGGACCACTTCCTATGCTAAAATCTGTACAAGAATATGCAAACAAAAATAATATTGAATGTCAAATATCATTAGAAGAAAAAATGGGATGCGGACTAGGAGTATGCTTAGGATGTGCTGTAAAAACAGCTAGAAGTTCTAAAGATTCACCACAGTATTTTCAAGTATGTAAAGGCGGACCAGTATTTAATGCTAAGGATGTCGAAATATAATTTATTATTTAAAATTAAAAGAAGGGAATGAAGATAATAATGCCGGGTTTTACAATACATATTGCAGTAGCAAAAGAATATATAAGAAAACATAAAGATGAAATTAAAGATGAAAAAGAATTTATACGAGGAAGTATAGCTCCAGATTATATATCCTTAAATAATAAAAATGAAAATAAAAATAAAACTCATTATGGGGAATGGGGTGATTGGACAAGTAATAAACAAAAGATTCATTTGGATGAATTTTTAAATGATTCAAAAGTAGATATAGATAATGATTATTGGAAGGGATATTTTATACATCTATTAACAGATTACTTATTCTAC
>CAJFQT010000045.1 GCA_904419095.1 uncultured Clostridia bacterium
TTTCATACAAATCATTTGGGAAAAAAGGAGATTTAGTTCAAACAGTAGATATAGACAAAGGAATTAAGAAAGTAGATGGAGTAATATTAGAAAATGATGCAGGAGCTTTAGTTGAAAAGGGAAAAGAAAAAGATGTTGTGCAAAATGTTGTTATAAATGAAAATATATCAGCACCAATCACTGCTGGACAGAAGTTAGGAGAAATGACTTTTTCAATAGATGGAAAAGTAGTAGATTCTGTAAATCTAGTTGCACAAGATAGTATTGATAAAATAAATATTGTTACAATGATAAAAAAGGTTGTATATAGTTGGATAGATTTGTTAAGAAGTTAGAAATAGTTATATAGCAAATACTAGGTTTTTCTGCACACTCAAGTTTGAATTATAACAAAATTTAAGTAAAAAACCAAAATTTGTTATGAATAACATTGAAAAATTATGTAAATTATGATATTATATATAATAGCTTATAAAAGCAAAAAAAATCAACTTAAATAAGGAGGATTTTAAAATGACGAGAATTAAAAATCGGCAAGTTATTTTTCAAGACGAAGTTCTGCAACGTAAGGTAGAAAGATGGGCAAAGCAGTGTGGAGGAAAAACAGAAAGAGATATTGCAAAAGTCTTTGTAATATTAAATATGAAATTTCCAATAGCGCTTACTGAAGAAACAGAGTTTATGTCATTAGATAGTGCCTTGATGAGATGTGAAACAGCATCAGAAGAAATAACAACAATCAAAATAGCACCTGGATTACTTAAAGTAGAAAGACAAGACAAAGAAAAATGTGCCACTAGAATAAGTACATACAAATGTGATTTTGAAACAGGCGAAATTATAAAGCTGCAGAAAAGTACTTATGTAAGTCAAGTAATTTCAATGAAATCAAAATTATTTGACATTGGAGGATACCATTTACAAGTTATAAAAAATGAAGAAGGAGTGCAATATGACTGTAATATTATACCAAACGACTCCTTTCTAACTCCAAAGTTTAAGATAGAAAGAAAAGATTTGGAAAGAGATATTGAAGATTTTTTTGAAGAAACAGAAATAAACTTCAACAAGGTAGAATCCAAACTTACACAAGTTACAAAAGAAAAAATAGAAGGAGTATGTATGATGAATTTATTTGAAACTGATATAGATGGCACATTAAACAAATATACGGTGATAGAATTTTAATACCCGTCAGAAAAAAAGTTGATTAAACTTTTTCCCCTTTAAAATAGACTCTAAAATAAAAGAGTTACATATTTTAAAGGGATTTTATTTATAAAATTATTGAACCTTTTGAAAAATTCATATATGCTCAAAAAAAAAAAAACAACTATTGCCATATAATAGAAAATGTATATAAAAATATTGAAAAAAAGAAAATTGATGATATAATAAAGTTGAAAAATAAAAAATGATAAAAAAGAAGAAAAAAACTAAAACTAACAGTTCTATAACATATAAACTCAAAAAAGCAAATTTTATTAAAGAAAGGAAAATGATGCAATAATTGTATCATTAGAGAAAAAATGGATTTAAAAGAAATAAAAAAAATCGCAACAAAAAAACATAAAGGACAAAAAAGAAAACAAGGAACTCCAGCAATTTTACATCCACTTGGTGTTGCAGAAATATTAAAAGAAAAAGGATTTTCACAAGAATATCAAATTGCGGGTTTATTACATGACACAATAGAAGATAATGAAGAAACAACATATGAAGAAATACTTAAAATAACCAATTTAGAAATTGCAACAGCAGTTAATTTAGTTACAAAAGAGGAAAATTATGATGAGCAAGATTATCATGATAGAATAATGAAAAATGATATGGCTAGAATGGTAAAATTAGCTGATAGGCTATATAATCTAAGAGATGCAGTTAATGCAAACATTGAATTCCAAAAAAAATATATAAAAGAAACAATGAAATGGTATGTAAATATGGCAAAAGGAACATGTTTTGAAAAAGAAATAAATGAAGCAATAGAAAATCTTAAAAAAACTGTAAAAAGAAAAGAATATAAGCAAAAGATAGAAAGATATAAAAGCACATTTAAGCAGAAAAAACATTTAGACGTACAAACAGATGCAGAGCAGAAAAACAATAAAGAGGTAGAAGAAATTGAATATTAGTAGGCATTATTTAAAGTTTAATTTATTTCCTAAAAATTAGTTTATTTAAAAAATCAGATAACTTACAATTTTATCATACTACAGAACTGTCAAAAAATAGTGTAGAATATATAATTTAATATATCTACACTATTTTTTGATAGTTAGCAAATTATTGAAAAAGGTTTTAAAGTTTAATTTATCTTTTAAAACAAAAAGCACAAAAATAATTACAAAAACAGAGATTTGACAAATTAAATTAATAACAATAGAAGAAAAGTGAAAAGTAAAAAATGAAGAAATTATGTAAGCAAGTATACTTGCAATTATAGGAAAAACAATTACTTCAAAAATTGGTATAGTATATTTTATTTTTTTTCTTAACTGAATGCAACTAATAGAAAAATTTAATATTTCACTAACTATAATACTAATAATATATCCCATTATCCCAATATGAGGAACTAAAAAGAAAATAATTGCAATAGTTATAGCCAAATCTAAAATATTACAACACATAACTCCAACTTGATCATTAATTCCCTTTAATATTCCATCAACAATATTATCAACATACATAAAAATAACCAAAGGTGCTAAAAATTTTAACCATTTTGCTGATTCTAGATTTTGATAAACAGCTAGACTAATCTCTTCTGCAAAAAAGAAAAAAATACTAGCAACACAAATAGAAAAAATAAAAGAAACTTTAAAAAGAGTATTTGATACAGTCTTTAATCTATTATGATTTCCACCAGCAAGTAATCTAGAAAACTCAGGCACAAGTAATCCACTAAAAGAACTAATAAAAACATTAGCAAATAATAAAATAGGCATAACCATTCCACTAATTAAACCATATTGAGAAACCGCAATTGAATATGTTAGTCCAGATAGTTCTAATCGCAAAGGAATAAGAAATTGCTTTAAAGAAGATAACCCAGAACGTATGAAAGAGGTAACAGCAATAGGAAAAGCAATTGAGATTATTCTCTTCTTCATTTGAATAGGCATATTTCTGGTTTGACAGTACTTACGTTTATCAAAAACATACATAATACAATTTAATGTAAAAGAAAAAAGTTCAGAAATTACATCAGCAAGTATTAATGAAAGGCAAATCGCCTCAACACCTTTTGAGATTGTAAAATGTAAAAAAATAATTGTAAAAATCATTTTTATGGAAAGCTCAAACACCTGAGAAATTGCACTTTTATATGACTTACTAACAGATGAGAAATATCCACCAATAACAGAAGAAATACTAATAAAGGGAAGTCCAAGAGCAATTGCATAAAGAGGAAGATTAGAAACAGAATCCTTAAGCCAGTAATGGGAAATAAATGGTGAAATTAAAATAATTAATATTCCGGCGATGATTCCTAACAGCAAAGCAAATAAATTGCAAGTACGAACAGCTTTTAATCCATTAATATGATTATCTTTAGCGAATTCTTCTGAAACAATACAAGTGCAAGAAACTCCAAGACCTGATGTAGCAACAGTAATTGCAAAAGAATATACAGACATAATAAGGCTAAATATACCGATAGTTTCTGAACCAACCATATTAGCTATGTAAATATTAAAAACCAGACTTAAACCACGCATCAAAAGTGATGTAGATGTTAATATAACTCCATTAATCAAAAAAAGTTTAGCTTTTCTCAAAAATATCACCAATAAATTATATGAATTTATTGGTGATTATATGAATTTGCGTAAAATTCAAAAACATTTCCGTAACTTAACCACGGGTATGTTTTTGAACTTCACACAGATTTTAAAGCTACAATACTAATACTTATTGCATTAGCATCTGTTGCAGCAGTTATTTTTATATCATTACCAGAGTTATTAACAAATTTCAAATCATAACTACCATAAGCTACAGCGGCATCTTTTCCTTCTTGAATATATGGCACATAATTACTATGTTCATGTCTTTCTGTTACTGTTAAACTAGGTACAGCTAGAACAGCGTTATATAGTGTAGTACTTACTTGACAATTTCCTCCACCTAGTCCTTTCTTTTTATTTCCGTTACTATCAAAAATATCAGCTTTCTGATACCCTTTACTTGTGCTTGATGGACCTATTGTATTGCAGAAAGAGAATGTATCACCATTTCTTACAGTAGTTCCATTTAATTTAGAACAGGTTATAGATATATTATTCTGTCTTGAAGAGTCAGTAGAATATATTTTTGTTGAAAATGTAGCTAAGATTTCTTCTTTAATTTGTGGAGTAGCAGGAGGATTTGCACTAGCGTTATTAGAAGATGTATCCTGATCAGTTATATTATTTGTAGTATTATTTACATCATTTGAACCATTTGTAGATGAATCATTTTGACTATTATTTATTTCATGTTTTGTTTCATTATTAGCAGTTTTTTCAGCTTCATAATTAGTATTATTACTTCCATTTTGAGAATATTTCCAAATAAAAAAAGCAGAAACACCAACTAATAATACAATTAGCAGTATTATAAAAAATTTTTTATTCACATTAATCACCAAATTTATTATAACCAAGATATAAATAAATATTTAATAAAAATAAAATATTTGTCAATAAATGATTTAGTGAAATATTAATAAAATCGACTAGAAAAATGATAATAATATGTATTTTATAAAAAATACATAAATAAAAATTCAAGAAAATCAAAATTTTTTTATTTTGAATAAAATAAATTAAACAATTAGTTGTAAAAATAAAAGAATAATGCTATAAAATAATTATAATTTATATAATGAATAATAAAAAGGACTGATTTTTATGAAAAAAATAAAAGAAAACATATATGAAATAGAGATAACAGATGTACAAAGTTTATTCAAAGAAAGAGATATTGATTCACATAAAGGTATGTTTGGGACAGTTGGAATTATGGGAGGTTCACTAGAATATTCAGGTGCTGTCAAACTAGCAAATATGAGTGCAAGTGCAGTGCGAAGTGGAGCTGGAATTGTAAGAGTTATAGTACCTGAAAATATAGCTAGTGCCATCTTACCATACTTGCTAGAACAAACTCTATATCCTTTAAAATGTGATAACAAAGGACATATATATTTTAATATGAATGATTTAGAAAGAGCATTAAAAAATCTAAAATCTTTAGCAATTGGAATGGGATGGGGAATTTCAGAAGAATATAAAAAAATATTAGATATAATTATAAAAAAATTTAATGGAAAATTGTTAATAGATGCAGACGGACTAAACACTTTAGCTCACATGGATTTAAATATATTAAAAGAAACAAATAGCCAAATAATATTGACACCACATTTAAAAGAATTTCAAAGACTAAGCAAAATAGATATAGAAAAAATAAAGCAAAATTCAATAGAGATTGCTACAAACTTTGCAAAAGAATATAATGTAATTTTACTTTTAAAAGGTTCAACCACAATTGTAACAGATGGAAAAAAAATTTATCTAATAAAAAAAGGAGTACCAGGAATGGCAACAGCTGGCAGTGGAGATGTTTTATCTGGAATCTTAGCTGGAATGTTAGGATATCAAGAAGCAAATGTATTAACTATTGCTAGTGGAGCGTTACTTGCAGTAACAGCAGGAGAATTAGCACAAGAAAAATTTACAGACATTTCAATGAAAGCATCTGATACAATTAAATACATACCTGAAGCAATTAAATATATAAGAAATTTTAATAAATAATAAAAGGAAAACATCTAAAATAAAGAAAAGTGACATCAAAATTTAAAAAAATAAAAAAAATTATATCTTTCGACAAATTTCGACAAAAAAATCAAAATAAAAATGCTATACTTACTTAAAGTAAAACTATAAGTAGGAGAAGAGGTGATGTTATGGATAAATATACATTAGCATTGCTTATAAAAGAACATAAGAAAAAGCTAAATGATATGGTGGCAGAAGGAAAGCCATATGAAGAGATACTCAAGCAAAGTCAAAAACTAGATAAATACATTTATTATAATTTAAAAGAGCAAATTAAAAATAAAAAAAGAAAACATTAATCAAATATGCTAATGTAACATAATAATTCAGTATAGGATAAAAGCAAGCTTTGAGAAAAATTGATATATATGGTCAATTGAAAAGTTAAAATTGTAACATAAAAGTTGGCAATTTTTCATAGTAGTCTTGAAATAAATTTTAATATATGGTAAAATAACCAAAAAGAAAGAGAGGGCTAAAAAATGAAAATAACAAATAAAATTTATAAATGAAAAAGAAATCATATTTCAGAATAGGTTTTATTTGTTATGCCAAAAATTAATTTGTTAAAGTAAAATGTATTTATCAATAAAAGCCAGTAAACATAGTTTTAATTAAAAAAATAAAACTTCTTCTTTAATATGATTAAAGGAGGAGTTTTTATGGTTATAGAATTAAAAAATATAGAAAAATTTTATGGTGAAAAAGAAATATTAAAAATAGACAATCTAAAGATTGAAGAAAATGAAAAAGTAGGAATCATTGGCAGAAATGGAAGTGGAAAAACAACACTATGCAATATAAT
Source organism: uncultured Clostridia bacterium (assembly GCA_904419095.1). Lineage (GTDB taxonomy): Bacteria > Bacillota > Clostridia > TANB77 > CAG-508 > CAG-269. The sequence goes on from CAJFQT010000045.1 coordinate 6,634, forward strand.
AGCTAAAAAAATAAAAGCAGATAAAGGAGAAGTAAGAGTATACCAAAATATAAATTACATAGAACAATTTATAAAAGAAGATAACAAAGAAAAAAGTGGAGGAGAAAAGCAAATAGAAAATTGGAAACACAATTTCTTTAAATCAAATGGAATATTAATAGCAGATGAACCTACAAGTAATTTAGATATAGAACACATAGAAGAATTAAAAGAAAACTTAATAAAATATAAGCGGAACAATATTACTAATATCTCACGATAGAAATTTATTAAATGCAATATGTAATCATATAATTGAAATAGAAAATGGAAAAGTAAAAAAATACAAAGGAAATTATACAGAATATTTTAAACAAAAAGAAGAAAAGATAATAAGACAAAAAAATGAATATGAAAAATATAAGCAAGAAAAAAGCAAACTAGAAAAAGCAATAAATATTTCAAAAAATACTTCTAAATCAATAAGGAAAACACCTTCAAGAATGGGGAATTCAGAAGCAAGATTACACAAAAGAGAAGTAGAAAATAAAAGAGAAAAAATAGAAGGGCATACAAAGGCGTTAGAAACAAGACTAAACAAACTTAAACAAGAAGAAAAATTAAAAGAAACAGAAAAAATTCATATGAAATCACAAGCAAAAGAAAAAGTAAAAAATAAATACATAGTTAGAATAACAAACTTAAATATTAGTTTTAAAGAAAAACAAATATTTAAAAATGCAAATTGTTTAATTCAATCAAATAAAATAACAGCACTTATTGGTGAAAATGGAGCAGGAAAAACAACATTAGTAAAAAAGATAATGCAAAATAATTCTGAAAGCATAGTTATAAATCCACAAGCAAGTATAGGATATTTTAGTCAAGAACTTGAAGATTTAGAAGAAGAAAAAAACGTACTGGAAAATACTATGAGTAAAAGTATAGAAAGTGAAAGAACAGTAAAAAATGTTTTAGCAAATTTATTATTAAAAGAAAACGATTTAAAAAAGAAAATTAATCAGTTAAGTGGAGGAGAAAAAGTAAAAGTTGCGATTGCAAAAATTTTAGTTTCAAATCACAACTTTCTAATTTTGGATGAGCCAACTAATTTTTTAGATGTAGAATCAATAGAAGGCCTTGAAAGTATGTTAAAAAATTATGAAGGAACAATATTACTGATTACACATGATAAAGAGCTTTTAAACAGATTAAATCCAAATTTAATAATTATTGATAATAAAAAACTAATTGAATTTGATGGCAAATACGAAGAATATATCAAAAAGAAACAAAAAATTGTAACACCTGAATTAGAAAAAATTAAAAATAACAAGATATTACTAGAATTTAGATTAACTAAAATTATTACAGAAATTTCTACAACTCAAGATGAGAAAAAGAAGAAATGGTTTGAAGAAGAATACAGTGAAATAAAAAAATTATTAGAAAATTTTAAATAATATAAAAATTTGATAATTTTTGTGATATATTCTAGAAAGAAATATGATATAAACCAAAGAATAGATTTATATTAGTTATAATTTTATAGATAGAAAGAAGATGTAAAAATGGATATTGAAGAAATAAAGAAAAATAATGATAATTTAGAATATATGTTAGAAGCGGTAAAAGAGCAAGGAAAAAATTTGGAATTTGCCTCTGAAAACTTAAAAAATAATAAGGAACTTGTACTAGAAGCATTAAAGCAAGATGGAGAAGCGCTTGAATTTGCAGGAGATAAATTAAAGAAAGATAAAGAAGTATTACAGTTAGCAATAAAAACGGCTCCATGGACAATATGTTATGCATCAGAAGGATTAAAAAATAATAAGGAATTAGTTTTAGAAAGTTGTGAAAAATATGGACAAGCATTATATTTTGCAAGTGAAGATTTAAGAGATGATTATGATGTGGTCAAAGCAGCAGTAACAAACAAAGGAATAATTGTAAAATATGCAAGTTATAGGTTACGAAATGATAAAGAAATTGCAAGAATTGCAATAGAACAGGATAAAAGAGCGTTCAATTTTATAACAGAAGAACTTCAAAAAGATGAAGAAATTAAGAAATTAGTTGAGTAGTAACAAAAAAGTTGTTACAATTCAGTCTAGTATAGAAATAAGCCGTCCAAAAGGTTGATATATAAATATTTTTTTGTCAAAAACATAGCTGGGGTCTACCTATGGGTCTTTGACAAAAAAATATTTATATATCAACCTTTTGAACTACTCTACAAAATTAGGTCTGAATTGTAACAAAAAGTTAATAAAGATTTAATAAAAAAACAAAAAACACTTGCAAAATATTAACAAATATAGTAAAATAATACTGTTAAGAAATACCTTTTACTTAGCTTCAAAGAAAGCACCATTCTTAAAGCTCAGTTAAAGGAATAAAAAATTAGGAGGTGTAAAATATGACAAAGGAAAGAAAACAAGAAATCATTGCAACATATAAAAGAGAAGAAAACGATACTGGTTCACCAGAAGTTCAAATAGCTCTTTTAACAGAAAGAATCAACGAGTTAACAGAACACTTAAAAATACATGTAAAAGATAATCACTCAAGAAGAGGATTATTAAAAATGGTAGGAAAAAGAAGAAATTTATTAAACTACCTAGCAAAAAAAGATGTTCAAAGATACAGAACCATTGTTGAAAAATTAGGTTTAAGAAAATAAATTATTTAGAAGCCTATGCTTTTTATTTGGCATAGGCTTTTAAAAGATAAATATTGCTAAAAATTTAGAATAGTAGCTTGTATTATATACTAAATTATAATGCATTAAATTATTAAACAAAAAGATTAATTCAATAAAAGATTAGAATCATAAAATTTGAGATTTATAAATATTTTTGAAGTAATAAAAACATTGATTTTAGTACATAATAGAGGTTACCATCTAAATTAAGCAATATTTAATATGGTGCAAATTTAGAATAAAAAGGAGAGAATTATATGTTTAAAACATTTGAAACAGAATTAGCAGGAAGAAAACTTGTTTTTGAAACAGGAAAAATGGCAGGACTAGCCAATGGAAGTGTATTAGTAAGATATGGAGACACATGTGTTATTGTAAATGTAACAGCATCAAAAGAACCAAGAGAAGGAATAGACTTTTTTCCATTATCAGTAGATTATGAAGAAAAATTATATGCAGTTGGTAAAATACCAGGCTCATTCCAAAAAAGAGAAGGAAAACCATCTGACAAAGCAATATTAACATCAAGAGCAATAGATAGACCATTAAGACCTTTATTTCCAAAAGACTTTAGAAATGATGTAGTAGTTGTTGCAACAGTATTATCAGTTGATCAAGACAATTCACCAGAAGTAGCAGCAATGATAGGAGCTTCAGCAGCACTTTCAATTTCAGATATTCCATTTGGAGGACCAACAGCAGCAGTAAATGTAGGATTAATAAATGGAGAAATAATTATAAATCCAACAGAAGAACAAAGAAAACAAAGTGATTTAACACTAACGGTTGCTGGAACAGAAGCAAAAATCGCAATGATAGAAGCAGGAGCAAATGAAGTACCTGATGATGTAATGTTAGAAGCTATAAAAAAAGGACATGAAGAAATTAAAAAAATATGCAAATTCATTGAACAAATGAAAGAAGAAATAGGAAAACCTAAATTTGAATACAAATCATTTGCTGTTGATGAAGAAATATACAAATTTGTAGCAGAAAACTATCATGATGAAATGAAAGAAAAAGTACAAGAAGTAGATAAAGAAGTAAGAGACAACAACATCTCAGAATTAACAGACAAAATTATAAATGACTATACAGAAAAATTCGGAGAAGAATCAGCAGAAGAACATCAAGCAGACCTTGGAGAAGCAATTTATAAATTAGAGAAAAAATGTGTAAGAGATATGATTTTCTATGAACATAAAAGAGTTGATGGAAGAAAATTAGATGAAATCAGACCATTATCTTGCGAAGTAGGAATATTACCACGTGTTCATGGAAGTGCATTATTTACAAGAGGACAAACTCAAGTATTATCTGTTGCAACATTAGGAATGAT
>CAJFQT010000046.1:0-10590 GCA_904419095.1 uncultured Clostridia bacterium
ATAATATAGATAAAATATTTGCAATTAAAGGAAACAATGGTTGTATATTTACAACAAAAGATAAAGAAATGTATTGGGCAGGCACAACCGCATATGTAGCAATACCTAATATAAAAGGATCTATTCCAGTAACCGGAATGGGAAATAGAACAGAATATCCAGAAAAAGTAGAAAATAATATTATAAATAACATAATAGATAAAATAAAAGATATAAAATTTAATTTTATAAATGAAGCTGGAATAAAAGGAAAAAATATTTTGATATTAACAAATGATGGAAAATTATATACATATTCAGACAATATAAATATGACAGGAGTAGGAGCAACAAGTGATTTTGCAGAAATAAAATTTGACGGAGCAAAAGTAGAACAAATAGAAACGTTAGACGGATTAAGTTTAGCAGTGCTAAGTAATGGAGAAGTATATGGATGGGGATATAACACATATGGGATACTAGGAGATGGATATGAATTAGGAAGAGTATATAGTACCCCAGTAAAGCTAAATTTAAGTAATATAAGAACAATGAGTTTAGGAGATGGATTTGCAATATTTGGAACATATGCAGGAGAAGTGTATGGAATAGGAAAAAATGATTATGGACAATTAGGAACAGGAGATAATAAAGGAGCAAGTACATTTGTTAGATGTTATGAATTAGAAAAATAGAATAGGAATAAATAATATTAAGAATAAGGACTAATATTAATATGTGCTGAACGCAAAAAAGAAAATTGGGATTAGGCACAGAATAAATGAATAAATAATAGACTGAATATGCGAGTAATTTCACATTAGACAGAAGAAAGTTATTTAGGAAAAACATAAAATAGTAGGATATAAACAAAAATAATAAAAAACAATAAAGAAATGTAAAATATTCAAGGATATATGGCAAAACAAAGAATAGTTGGAATAGAATTTAAAAATTTTTCTATTTCAACTATTTACATTTTACATTGACTTTTTTAGTTATTTTTTTTATCGATTTCGGCATATTTTTTTAATTTTTCATATACTAGGTAATTAACAGTACCAGCAGGGAAGTGGCCTGTGCTGTCTTTTTTACCAGCTGGAACGCCAGTTAAGACTTCAATTCCTTCTTCAATAGTAGATACTGAATAGATGTGGAATAATTTGTTTTTTACAGCTTCTATAATTTCGTCTGAAAGTTGTAGATTATCAACGTTTTGAATAGGAATCATTACTCCATGTTCACCTGTTAAGCCTCTCATTTTGCATATTTGGAAGTAACCTTCTATTTTTTCATTTACTCCACCAATTGGTTGAATTTGTCCTTTTTGATTTACAGATCCAGTAACAGCAATTGCTTGGTTGATAGGTATTCCAGAAAGACTAGATAATAGACCATATAATTCTGTACTTGATGCACTGTCTCCATCTACTCCATTGTATAGTTGTTCAAAACATATACTTGCTGTTAAGCATAGAGGTATGTCTTGTGCAAACATTTCTCCTAAATAGCCAGTTAGGATAAGAACACCTTTAGAGTGTGATGGACCTGATATTTCAACTTCTCTTTCGATATTTACAACTCCATTTTTTCCGGTATAAGTATTTACTGTTATTTTGGCAGGTTTTCCAAATGTATAATCTCCTATTGTCATTATTGTTAAGCCATTTAATGTTCCTACTTCAAATCCAGATGTGTCAATAAGTAAAGAGTGGTTTTGAATCATTTCCATATATTTTGTGTCATATTTTTTTACACGATTGATTTGTTCTTCTAATGCTTTATTGATGAAATCTTTTGTAATAACTTTAGATTTTGATATTTTTGCCCAAGTTGCAGCTTCTCCTACTATTTGTATTAAGTCGTCAAATCTCGTAGAGATTTTAGAGTGACTGCCAGCAAGTTTTGATGCGTATTCAATTAATCTTGCCATTGCTTGTTTGTCTAAATGTGGTAGTTCAGAGTGTTCACAAAATCCGTGCACGATACATGCTAGCTTATTTAAATTTTCTTTTGTTATAGGTGCATCGTCTTCAAATTCTACTTTTATTTTGAATAGTTTTCTAAAATCTGAGTCCATAGCAAGTAGTGTTTGGTATATTGAGCTATTTCCAATTAATATTACTTTTAAACTTAGTGGTATTGGTTCAGGTTTTAAAGATATCATAACCATTGAAGCTCTTTGCTCATTTGCGTTTTCAATTGAAATTTCTTTAACCCTTAATGCTTTTTTTAGGGCTTCATAGCAAGCTGGATTTGCAAGTAAATCTTTTGCTTGAAATATGATGTAACCACCATTTGCTTGATGTAGAAGACCTGGTTTTAACATAGTATGGTCTGTTTTTAATGAGCCATAATAATTTTCGTATTCTAAGAATCCAAAGATATTGTTATATGAATAATTAGAATCCATTATGACTGGAGCGCCTTCCCTGTGTGAATTATCAATGAATAAATTTACTCTGTAATTTAGTGATGGGTCGGTTTTCTTCATTGCTGGATTCATTGGCATCTGTGATTGATGTTCATTCTTATCTTCTTCTAAAAAGTATGAAACATTTTTTAGAACGTCAGTTTTTACATCATTTAAAAACTTATTAATTTTTTTGTTTCTCTTATATTTAGATTTTAAATAGTTGATATGGACATTGACTGTTAGTAAAGCTATATTTGATTGCCATTCGGAAATTCTTTTATCAGATGCACGTTCAATTTCTTTAATTTGGCCAATTACATTCATGATTTGTTCTTGGACTATTGTAGATTTATTTTCATAGTCTTGTTTTGTTTCATCATCTAGTTTTTCAAACTCTTCTTCTTCAACAATTTTTCCATTGACAATTGGCATCATATAAATTCCATTTTGAGAGCTTTTTACGTGGAAATTATATTTTAAAGCATCTTCATTTAATTTATTTAATAGATTAGTTCGTTTTTCTTCAAATTCTTGTTTTATTAATGCTTTTTCTTTTTCAAAGTCATCTGCATTAAATGTTTTTTTAATATCTTTTTTTATTTCTTTGATAAATCCGTCCATAGCATCTTTGAATTCTTTACCTTGTCCTGCTGGTAGAGATACAGCTATTGGTTCATTTGGATTGTCAAAGTTATATATATAGCACCAGTCTGAAGGAACTTTTTTCTTACTAGATATTTTATTTAAATAATTTTTGGTGTACATAGTTTTACCAACACCGCTAGGTCCTTCAATATAAATGTTATATCCTTTGACGTCTACTTGTATACCAAATTCAAGTGCTTTTATTCCTCTATCTTGACCAATTCCTGATTGAATAGGTTCTAATTCAGCAGTTGTATTGAAATTTAGCATATCTGCATTACAAGTGTATTTTAAATCTTGATAATTTAATTCGTTTTTCTTTCTCATTAGTTTTCCTCCATTTTTTATAATTATTATTTCCATCTTCTTTTGAAATTATTAAAGTAATTTTATATTAACTTTTTTAAAAAGTAAAGTTTTTTGACATTAAAACTTAAATTTGTCTGAAATATTTGTTTCAATTCAGTCTAGGATAAAAATAAGCCATCCGAAAGGTTGATATATAAATATTTTTTGTCAAAAACAAAAGCTTAAGTCTACCTATAGGTCTTTGACAAAAAATATTTATATATCAACCTTTCGGATTCCTCTACAAAATTTTGTCTGAATATTAACAAATATTTGTTTTAAAATATTCTTGATTTTTTGCATGAAATAAAGTATAATAGCAAAGTAAATGAAAAAAGAAAGAGGGAATTTTAATAAATGAAGGCAATTGAAATTAGAAATAAATATTTAAATTTTTTTAAAAATCATGGACATGCTATTATTCCATCTGCACCATTGATACCAGAAAATGATCCATCAGTATTATTTACAACAGCTGGAATGCAACCATTAGTACCATATTTATTAGGAGAAAAACATCCGGCAGGAACAAGGTTAACTGATTATCAAAAATGTGTTAGAACTGTAGATATTGATGAAGTGGGAGATAATAGACACTTAACATATTTCGAAATGCTTGGAAATTGGTCATTAGGTGATTATTTTAAAGAGGAATCAATAAAGATGAGTTTTGATTTTTTGACAAAAGAATTAGGAATTCCGGTAGAAAAATTATCAGTAACTTGTTTTGCAGGTGATAAGGATTGTCCAAGAGATACAATAGCAGCAGATACATGGAAAAAGGTGGGAATACCAGAAGATCATATATATTATTATGGAAAAGATGATAATTGGTGGATAGCAGGAGAAGAAGGTCCTTGTGGTCCAGATACAGAAATGTTTTATGATACTGGAAAACCAGCATGCTCAAAAGATTGTCAGCCAAGTTGTGATTGTGGAAAATATGTTGAAATATGGAATAATGTTTTTATGGAATATTTTAAAGATAAAAATGGTTATACAAAATTAAAACAAAGAAATGTTGATACTGGGCTTGGACTTGAGAGAATGACAATGTTGTTACAAGGAAAGGAAACACCATTTGATACAGAATTATTTTTACCTATAATGCAAAAATTACAAGAATTGCAAAAGATAGATAATATACAGAGTAGAAGAATTGTTGCAGAACATTTGCGTTCTAGTATGATGATTGTTGCAGATGGTGGAAGACCAAGTAATATTGATAGAGGATATGTATTGAGAAGATTAATTCGTAGAATGATAAGACATATGAATAAATTGCAGATTGATTTATCTGAAATATCAACATTAATAGATATAAATGTTGAGAATTTGAAAGAAATGTATCCTGAACTAGAAAAAAATAAGGAAAATATAAAAAATGTGATTATAGAAGAAAAAGATAAATTTGTTAAAACTTTAGCACATGGAGAAAAAGAATTTAGTAAAGAAATGCAAAAAGTATTGCAAGAAGGTAAAAAACAAATTGATGGAAAGGTAGTTTTTAAATTATATGATACATATGGATTTCCACCAGAAGTTACACAAGAACTTGCACAAGAAAATGGAATGTCAGTAGATTTAAAAGAGTTTGAAAAATTATTTAAAGAGCATCAAGAAAAATCAAGATTAGGTAGTGAACAAAAATTTAAAGGTGGTCTTGCAGACCAAAATGAAAAAACTATTAGTTACCATACTGCTACTCATTTATTACATCAAGCTTTAAGAACTGTTTTAGGAGATCATGTAAAACAGAGTGGGTCAAATATAACAGAAGAAAGATTAAGATTTGATTTTACTCATCCACAAAAAATGACAAAAGAAGAAATTCAAAAAGTGGAGGATTTGGTAAATGAACAAATTCAAAGGGATTTACCAGTGACTTGTGAAGAAATGAGTTATGAAGATGCAAAAAAATCTGGTGCAATTGGATTGTTTACAGATAAATATGGTGATAGAGTTAAAGTATATACAATAGGAGATTTTAGTAAAGAAATCTGTGGAGGACCTCATGTTACTCATACAGGAGATATGGGAAGATTTAAAATAAAAAAGGAAGAATCAAGTTCTTCAGGAGTAAGAAGAATAAAAGCAGTGTTAATAAAAGATTAATCTAGTGAGTGGTAAGGCAATTGAATTTATACTGAAATTGCCTTTTTCACATATAAAATTGATATATGGAAAGGTGGAATAAAAGTGGAAGATTGTGTTTTTTGTAAGATTATAAAAGGAGAAATACCATCAAATAAGGTATATGAAGATGAAGAAATATTAGCTTTTAAAGATATAAATCCAGCAGCTCCTATTCATATATTGGTAATACCAAAAAAACATATAGCTTCATTAGTTGATATGAAAGAAGGAGATGAAATTTTAATTTCTAAAATTTATACTGTAATTAATAAAATAGCACAAGATATTGGAATAGATAAAAAAGGCTTTAGAGTTATTGTTAATTGTGGAGAAGATGGTGGTCAAGAAGTAGCACATTTACATTTTCATTTATTGGCAGGGAAAAAATTAGGAGAAAAAATAGTATAATATATGTGTATTTATAATTGAAAACAAAAGAAAAATATGCTATAATTATAATAGAGTTTGATATACGGAGGTAAAAGCAATGTTTGAGAGTAAATATAGTAAAGTACTAACAGTTATTTTAGTGATTGTAATAATTGCTATAATTGGTTTATTAGGTTTTTTAGCATATGATTTTTATCAAAAATATTATATAACGAAAGAAGCTTCAGACTTTGTTGATAATTATAAAGGTGAAGTTTCGGATTCTGATACAAATACATCAAATACTGATGAGAATGCTGTAGGAAGTTTAGAGGAGTTAAATTCTACACCAGCAGGAACATCTTCTACGTCAACAGGAAAAAAACAAAAATATAAGGGATTTGATGCAATTGGAACAATTTCTATTCCAACAATTAATTGCTATTATCCAATATTAGAGGATATGACACCAAAGGCTTTGGAAACATCTGTTGTAATGTTATATCCAACAAATGCTGATTATTTGAATCAACCAGGAAATTGTGTAATTGTTGGACATAATTATAGAAATGGTGTATTTTTTTCTAATTTAAAAAGATTAAATAATGGTGATAAGATTACTATTGATGATTACAAGGGAGGTAGAAAGACTTATAGTATTTATAATAAGTTTGAAACTACTTCTACAGATACATCTTTTTATCAAAGAGATACTGCTGGAAAGGCTGAAATTACTTTGTCAACTTGTACAGATGCAAGTAATGATATGAGGACAATTATTTTGGCTAGGGAAGAATAGGGGATTTTAAGAATCAAAAATGGATGAGACTTGTTGGTCTCATCTATTTTTGATTCTTAGGTGATTTTTATTCGTTTGGTCCGCTCAATAGGTTAGTATATTATATTTAATAATTTTTCCCTTACTCATTTCATTCAGAAAGAATTTGTTAGGCTTTCTCATGAGCCTCTTTCACTCAGACCCCCTCCATTCTTCTGGGTACCGTGAACATTCCTCATTCGATAGCCTAACAAATTCTATTCTTTATTCCAATCGAGCGGGAAAAATTATTAAATATAATATACTAACCTATTGGGCTACTCCACTGTTTGGAATAGTTTTTATTTTTATGCTACAATGAATTGTATAAAATATTTTTTGTATTATTTAAAAAATTTTTAGTAGGTATTTATTTTTTGTTTTTTTTTGTATATAATATGGAGCAGAGTGTACGTTTAGAATTTGAACTTTTAAGGAGAGAGTAGAATGGATAAGAAACAAGCAAAAGAAAGAATTGAAGAGTTAAGAAAAAAAACAGAATATTATGCTACAAAATATTATGATGATGATAAACCAGAGATTAGTGATTTTGAGTATGATATGATGATGGTGGAATTGAGAAATTTGGAGAAGGATTTTCCAGAGTTTGCTTCTAAAGATTCTTTGACACAAAAGGTTGGAGGTCATGTTAAGGAAGGTTTCGAAAAGGTTACTCATGAGGTTCCTTTGCAGAGCTTACAGGATGTTTTTAGCTTAGAGGAAGTTGAAGATTTTGATGAAAGAATAAGAAAACAGGCTGTTGAGAATGGTGTTAAAAATTTGAAGTATGTTGTTGAGACAAAAATTGATGGGTTGTCTGCAGCTTTAGAGTATAAGAATGGTGTGTTTGTTAGAGGGGCAACAAGAGGTAATGGTTTGGTTGGAGAGGATGTAACTGAGAATTTGAAGACTGTGAAGACAATTCCAATGGAAATAAATGATAAGATTAATATAACTGTTAGAGGAGAAGTTTTTATTTCTAAAAAAGATTTTGAAGAGATGAATAATAAAAGAGAGGAAAAGGGTGAAGAGTTATTTGCTAATGCAAGAAATGCGGCAGCGGGTTCTTTAAGACAGCTAGATAGTAAGATTACTAAGAATAGACCTCTTGATATATATATTTTTAATGTTCAAAAAATAGAGGGAAAGAATTTTAGTTCACATTTTGAAGAATTGGAATATTTGGCAAAGTTAGGATTTAATGTGAATCCAGTAAGAATTCCTTGTAATAATATTGATGAAGTGAAAGAGGCAATAAAAAAGATAGGAGAAATGAGGGAAGGTCTTACATATGGGATAGACGGAGCAGTTGTGAAGGTTGATGATTTGGCATTTAGAGAGATTTTAGGGTCAACTGTAAAAGTTCCAAGATGGGCTGTGGCATATAAGTATCCTCCTGAAAGAAAAGAGACAATCTTAAAAGATATAGTGTGTCAGGTTGGAAGAACAGGGGTTATTACACCAATGGCAATATTAGAACCTGTTAATGTTGCTGGTTCTAATATTTCAAAAACTACTCTTCATAATGAGGATTTTATAAAAGAAAAGGATTTAAAGATAGGAGATACTGTTGTAATTCAAAAGGCTGGTGATGTAATACCTGAAATTGTTGAAGTAGTGAAGAATAAGAGAGACGGTAGTGAAAGAGATTTTGAAATGCCAAAAGTTTGTCCTGTATGTGGGGCACTAGCAGTAAGAGAAGAAGGAGAGTCTGCTATTAGATGTACAGGGGTAGAGTGCCCGGCAAAATTATTTAGAAATTTAGTACATTTTGTTTCAAGAGAGGCTATGAATATTGATGGACTAGGGGAAAATATAATACAACAATTACTAGATAAAAAATTAATAGAAAATATTGCAGATATTTATGAATTAAAATTTGAAGATATTGCATCATTGAAGAAAAATGGAAAAAAATTTGCACAGAATTTAGTTGATGCAATAGAAAATAGTAAGAAAAACGATTTATATAGATTAATAACAGCTCTTGGAATTAGACATGTTGGTGGAAAGGCATCAAAGGTATTAGCTAGAAAATATAAAAGTATGGAAAATTTAGCTAAAGCAGATTTTGAAGAACTTAAACAAATTGAAGATATTGGGGACATAATGGCAAATAGTATAGTGGAATTCTTTTCTCAAGAACAAACAAAAGACTTAATTGAAAGACTAAAAAATGCAGGTGTTAATATGAAATCTTTGGAAGAAGAGAGTATTGATAATAGATTTGAGGGTAAAACATTTGTGTTAACAGGAAGTTTATCAGAGTTTACAAGAAAAGAAGCAGAAGAAATTATAGAAAAGTATGGAGGAAAGACATCAAGTTCAGTTTCTAAAAAAACAACATATTTATTAGCTGGTGAAGAAGCTGGAAGTAAGTTAACAAAAGCACAAAGCTTAGGAATAACAATAATTTCAGAACAGGAATTTAAAAATCTTTTGGAACAGTAGGAGGTATTTTATGATGGAATATACGTTTGAGATGATGTGGGAAGACTTGAATAATGGTTATCAAATTTATTATACGTATGTTAGAAATAGATATTTACTTTTTAAGACCGCATCAAATTGTTATACACAGAAATTGTTATCTGATAATCCAAAGAATCCACAACCTAAAATGACAATGCTTACCCTGAAAAGGGTAAAAGAGATGTTCCCACATATGGAAGATATTGAGTATCGTATAGGGATATCTGAAGAGGAAATATAAAAAGGAATTTTTGTAAGAAAGAGGAAAGGATTAATTTATACAAAGAGAGGAGAATAAATGAATATTGTAATTGGTGGAAGTTATCATAAATTTTTACATGAGATAAATGTATTACATAAAAGATTAGAAAGAGAAGGACATAATGTATTAGCACCAATAAAAGATGCAGAACAGAGAGCGGTAGATGATAGATATAATTATATATTGTTTCAAGGGGAAGAAATAAAAAATCCAGTAGATGTGCAAAAGAGATTTATGAATAAAATACGTAAAGCAGATGCATTTGTGGTATGCAATAAAGGGCGGATATATTGGAATGACTGCGGCAATGGAATTGGGATGGGCATATGGTGCAATAAAGAATCATAATAAAAGAATTAAACAAATTTATTTAACTGAATCAATAACTTTATTAGATACAATGAAAAGAAAAGGAAGATTAACATTAAAAGATGTGCAAGAGGATCCTCAATATAAGTATTTTCAACAAGTATATAAATCTACAGAAAGCATCGAAGATTACGCAAGATTTGTTTGTGTAGATATTTATGGATATGAGCAAAATGGAGCTTTAACAATTGGGATAGATAGTTTACTAGTAAAAGAAAAGAATAGAGATTGGGATGAAGGAAGATAAAAATTTTACATATATAGTTAGTAAAAAAGAAAGGAGATATAGAGTACGAGAGTATTTTCTATAAAATGGGAGAAATGGCTATAATAATAGATGGAAAAGAATTAGCAAGAAAAATAAGACAAAATTTGAAGATTGAATGTGATGATTTAAAGTGTAAAGGAATTATACCTAAACTTGCAGTAATTATGGTGGGAGATAATCCTGCTTCAAAAGTGTATGTGAAAAATAAAAGTAAAGCATGTAATGAAGTGGGAGTAGAGTATGAAGAATTTTTGTTAGATAAAGATATAAGTCAGGAACAATTGATTGATTTGATTACAAGGTTAAATAATGATAAAACTATTAATGGAATTCTTTTGCAAAGTCCTATTCCTGATCAATTGGATATAAATGAGGCCTTTAGAACAATTGATTATAATAAGGATGTTGATGGATTTCATCCTATGAATGTTGGAAAGTTGGCATTAGGTCAAGATACTTTTGTTTCATGTACTCCTTATGGTGTTATGAAAATGTTTGCTGAATATAAT
>CAJFQT010000046.1:10595-17044 GCA_904419095.1 uncultured Clostridia bacterium
TATAATATTGACTTATGTGGAAAAAATGTGGTAATATTAGGAAGAAGTAATATTGTTGGAAAACCTTTGATTCAATGTTGTATAAATAATAATGCAACAGTAACAGTATGTCATTCAAAAACTCAGAATACAAAGAAAATTACTAAAGAAGCGGATATTTTAATTTCTGCAATAGGAAAGGCTAAGTTTGTCACAGCTGATATGGTTAAAGATAATGTCGTGATAATTGATGTTGGTATCAATCGTGATGAAAATGGAAAAATAGTTGGAGATGTAGATTTTGAAAATGTTAAAGAAAAAGCAAGTTATATTACACCGGTTCCAGGGGGAGTTGGACCGATGACTGTTGCAATGCTTATTAATAATGTAATAAAAGCTGCTAGGCAACAAAATATATAGTTTAATGCTTTATCATAATTATAATAAAAAATAGAGACACTTTATATTTTATAATAGAGTGTCTTTTTGTATTTTGTGAACTTTATTGTGGGAGGTTAGAATTTGGTAATGGAAATTTTAAGTAATTATAAATTAAATGTATATGAATTAATGGAAAAGAAATATTGGATTTGGTTTAGTTTGATTAATGATTTTGGAAATGTAAAAAAACACAAGTTGCTAGAGATTTATAAAACACCAGAAAAAATATTTTATTTAAAAAATCATGAAAAATTAAAACAATTTGGTGAAAATGTGGTAAGTGGTATAAGTAATAAAAAGTATAAAGAACAAATTTATAAAATTATTGATTTTATGGGAAATAATAGTATTGGTATTGTTACGATAGAGGATGAGTATTTCCCTAAAATGTTAAGAGAAATTTATGATTGCCCAATTTCTTTATTTGTAAAAGGAAATATGGAATTGCTTAATAAAGAAAACAAAATAGCAATTATTGGATGTAGAGAATTTAGTGAATATGGAAAGAAATGTGCTTTATATTTTTCATCTAACTTAGCAAAAAAAGATGTAACTATTGTAAGCGGATTAGCAAGAGGAATTGATAGCTTTTCTCATTATGGGACAATTAAAGTTGATGGCACTACAATAGCTGTTTTAGGAAATGGATTAGATATGATTTATCCAAAAGAGAATCAAAAGTTAGCAGAGGCGATTATAGAAAAAAACGGATTATTAATTTCGGAATTTCCAATTGGAACAATTCCTGAGAAGAAAAATTTTCCGGCTAGGAATAGAATAATAAGTGGAATTAGTAAAGGTGTTATTGTTATAGAAGCAAAAAGGAAAAGTGGTACATTGCTTACAGTGGATTTTGCTTTGGATCAGGGAAAAGATATTTATGCAGTTCCTGGAAATATAAATTCGATTAATTCTGTTGGTACTAATGATTTAATAAAACAGGGAGCAAAATTGGTTACTAATTTTGAAGAGATAGATATTTAGTTTATTGTGATTGTTTAAATTTATATCTAAATGGTTTATTTATATATAAATCTTTTGGACTACTCTAGAGAATTTAGTTTGAATAGTAATACAGAATGTAATTTTGTTTCAAAATTTTTTTAAAAAAGTCTTGACAAACATTAATCAAGTATGTATAATAGTTAAGTGTCAAGCACAAGCTCCCTTAGCTCAGTTGGTCAGAGCAACCGGCTCATAACCGGTGGGTCCAAGGTTCGAATCCTTGAGGGAGCACCAAGTTAAAAAACTTACGAATATGAAAATTTTCGTAAGTTTTTTTATTTAAATTTTCTTTTTAAAATTAAATTACAGACATAAATTTAGTTCTATAATAAAAAAATTCTAATAAAATGTACTAATAAATATTAGGAGGAATTTGTTATGGAACCAGTTAATATTTCTAATAATAATTTAAAAGGTGTTATAAAAGGAGTGATAATTTCATATATTTTTACAATTGTAATGTGTTTAATATATGCTATAGTTCTTACTTACACTAATGTGCAAGAAAATACTATACCACCTGTTATAATAGTTATTACTGCCATTAGTATATTTATAGGTAGTACAATAGGAAATTATAAAATTCAAAAAAATGGGTTGTTAAATGGAGCATTAGTAGGGTTAATTTATATTGTAACAATTTATTTGATTTCAAGTATACTAAATGGTTATTTCACTTTAAATATAGCATCAGTTATTATGATTGTCTTATCAATTTTATTTGGGATTTTAGGAGGTATTATAGCAGTAAATAGGAAATAAATAATTTAGTGTGATATATTATAGAGGTAAGCCGTTCTAGATGTTGATATATAAGTATTTTTTCGTCAAAGATTTATGAGTTAACTAAAGCTTTATTAACAAAAAAGACTTATATATCAACATTTAGAACTTTTCTATAGAAATAGTGCTGAGCAGTAACAAAAAATGTCGAATTTTGCGATGGGTTTTATTAAAAATTTATTGACAAATTAATGAATTGTAACTATAATGTAATTACATTTTCATATTTTTTATTGAGTTCTATTAAGTATAAGAAAAATAAATTTTATTTTTAATTCAAAATTTTCTTATAAAAATTTCATTCAAATTATTTATTCGAAATTAATTTTAAAAGTAATTATCTATAAAAATTATCAAAAATTTAAAATTCGAAAAATTCACTTAACAAAAAATTAAAATGTAGAAATGGAGGAGATTTATTGAGTAAAAAGAAAAAAATAATTATAGTAGCAGTTATTTTGCTTGCATTGGTACTTTTATTTATA
Organism: uncultured Clostridia bacterium; assembly: GCA_904419095.1. Classification (GTDB taxonomy): domain Bacteria; phylum Bacillota; class Clostridia; order TANB77; family CAG-508; genus CAG-269. The sequence goes on from CAJFQT010000046.1 coordinate 13,289, forward strand.
GGAGGAAATACATTTTCTAAATATGTAACAGAAGTAAATGGTAAAGGTGTAGCAAATGTAGCAAAATGGAGCTTTAAAGTTAATAATAATGAAGCACAGATACAAACAATTAATTTGGCATCAAGTGTTGATAATACCACATTAGTGGATAATAAAATTGCGCCTGGTACATCTGGAAATTTTGAAATAAAAATTGATGCAACTGGTGCTGAAGTGGGTATTGATTATAAAGTGAGTTTTATAAATGAAACAAATAAACCACAAAATTTATTTTTTACATATAACGATAAAAAATATGAAAATATTACGGAAATTGAGAAAGATATAGCAGGAACAATTGAAGCAAACGCAGAAGAGAAAATAAAAACAATTAATATACACTGGGAATGGCCTTATGAAACAGGAAAAGATGCTCAAATAGTAGCAAATGATAAAATCGACACACAAGATGGGAAAAACATAGCAGAATATACTTTTGATGTAATGGTAGAAGGAGTACAAGTGGTACCACAGGCTAGTTAGGATGGTAGAATGAAAAAAATAAAAACAGGCAATTTAATTCTTATTTTATCAATAATTTTTTTAATCTTTGTTTTATTTCTAAAAATTTATTTTCCAGATAGAAAAATTCAACCTTTTGGAATAACAATATTAAAAGTTTCATCTAACAGTATGAAGCCTACATTAAAAAAAGATGATTATATAGTTATAAAAAAGCAAAGTGAATATGAAATAGGAGACATTATTACATATAGTGTAGAAGGAGATTGCTTAGTAACACATAGAATCATTGAAAAATATGAAAATGCTTTTATTACAAAAGGAGATAATAATAATGTAGCAGATGAAAAGAAAATATATAAAGAAAATATATTGGGAAAGGTTATATATTGTTTTAGAACAGGAGGTGAATATTATGAAGGAGCAGAATAAAGTTGAAAATAAAAATGATACTGTAAAAACTAATAGAAAGGTAACAATTGCTACTGTAATATTTATGGTTTTAATTTTATTTTTGGCAGGATATAGCATTGGAAAAAGTATTACAGAAGTGATAATAGAGTCAAAGGCAGAAGTTGCAGAACCTATTTTAGAAGTGAAATCAGATCCTAAAATTGATGTTACAGCAATTGATAATATAGGAGAATATAATTTTACAGTGTCAAATTATAAAGAAAATAATATATCTGAGGTTAATTTAAGATATTTTTTAGAAATAAAAGCAGATGTAGATGATAGTATTAAATTTCAGCTATACAAAAATAATGAAGAAATAAAACTAGAAGAAAACTGTTCAGAGTATATGCTTTTAGAAAAACAAAAGAAACAAGAAGATAAATATTTATTAAAGATTGTATATGAAAAACAAAATAAACCTAATTTACAGGATATTTTGGAAAAGGTACAAATAAAAGTACATTCGCAACAAGAAAAGGTATAGAAATGTTTTATAAGTTTTAATAAATCATATAATGGGTATTATAAAGTTTTGACAAGTTTGACCTCAAAAAATATGTAAGGAGAATATGTATTTAATGAAAAAGCGAAAAAATAAAGTATTGGCAATTTTGACAATTATAATTTTATGTATGTTTATTTTTATAAATATACGAAGTTTTAAAGATTTTCAAAAAGATATATTATTTTTAAAATTTCTAAATGATAGTTCAAATTTTAAAGATATATCAGAAGAGAATATAGATTATTTATATGCTAAAAATATCGGCTTAAATATAAAAAATAGTAGTGAAAATATTGGAATTGTAAAAAATGAATCTCAAGAAAATCAATACGTATTTGAAATTGAATATAAAAATATGAATTTTCAAAATATAGATTTAATAGATACGCTAAAATCAGAGACTCTAGTTAATGAAAAGATTGCACCAGGAATAAAAGGTAACTTTGATATTATTATATATTCCAATCATAATGCATATTATTATGTTGATTTTACAAGTAAAAATGATAAGCCATATAATTTAAAATTTAACATCATAGGAACAAACATAAAAGTAAACAGTTTGGAAGAGTTATCAACTTATTTGCAAGGAAATATCGAAAAAGAAGGAAAACGTATTATAAAAATAGGATGGGAATGGCAGTATGAAAATGGAGATATAGGAAATATACAAGATACAAATGATGCAAAAACTATAACAGAATATTCATTTGATATTAATGCAAAAGGAGAGGAAATATTATAATGGAGGTGATAAATTGGTAAAAAAAATTTTATTGGTATTTATAGTATTTATAATGATAGAAAGTTGTGTAAATGCCAAATATATATTTCAATATGAATTGGATGTTGCAGATTTAGATATTGATAGGACAAAACCTGTTATAGAATTAATAAGTATATCAAATACAAATAAGGGGTATGAAAATTATGCCAATAAAACTCATAATATCATTTTAAGAGTAAAGGTAATTGAAAAAAATATGGGGACAGATACAATAGAAAATGCTGAAACTGTTATTAAAGTTAATGGGCAGGAAATTCATGATTATAAAATAAGTATAAATATGATAGAAAAAAATGAGAAAGAAGCAATATTTGATATAAATTTGACAAATTTAACTTCAAACGGAATATTGGAAGTTAAATTTATTGAAGGAACGATAGTAGATAAGGGAGGATTAAAGAGTGATGAAAAGTTAATTAATACAAATATCATAATAGACAATATTGTACCATCTGGAAATCTTATTCAAGAAAAAATTGGTGATGGAAAAATAAAAGGTATCGTGCAACTAGGTGAGCCAATAAGAGATGTAGAAGGTTGGAATTTATCAGAAAATAGACAAATTTTAACGAATGAATTTAGCAACAATCTTTATTATAAATTGCAGATTATAGATTATGCACAGAATTCTTCAGAAATAGAAATTGATATATCAGAAGCAACTAATATAGTTGTTACATATGCTTCTCATAATTCAGAATATGGATGGTCTTTTGGCCATAGTAATTATGATATTGCTGGAAAAGAAGCCTTTAAGAAAAACTCTAAGTATAAAACAGAAGCATTAGCATTTTCATATAAAGGTAATGTTAGTAATGATTTTATACAAGTAAGAGCATATAATTATAATTATTGGGGAGAAGAAAATGCAGGAATATGTGATCTTTCTGGAAATAAATATAATTTTGGCTATAATCCAAGCAATAATTTATGGTATACGATGAATAGTGATAATTTAATAACAATTAATAATGATAGATATATTGAATTAGGTGGAAGCGGTGTAAATACAATAGGTCATAATGATTGGAAAGGAAATAATCCTGTACCAGAAGAAAACAGAGGAAATTACTATTATGGAATTTCTAGTATAAATATGAAGTTAAAAGATGAATCATATTTTTCAATTGTTTATCAAATTTTAGTAGATGGTGTAGGTTGGATAGAACCTAAATCTGATGGGAATGAATGTGTATATAGAAAAAATAAACCATTTTCAGCATTTAGAATGGCATTAATTCCTAAAAAAGAGAAGCAGCATCTTGTTAATATGTGGCAAAAAGATGTAGGAAGTTATAATATGTAAATTTTGAAGATGAACTTTGGGAGATATTCCTTAAAGTTCATTTTTTACATCTTCTATTAAGATTGATGAAAAGTTTTTAATATTTACTATTCAAAAAAATTCATCAGTAAAAAAGAGTAAAAATTTTTCGCAATAAAAAATATAGAAATATAAGGAAAAAACATCGTAAATTTGATAGAATAAAATAAATTTTATCTAAAA
>CAJFQT010000047.1 GCA_904419095.1 uncultured Clostridia bacterium
TTTGCACCTTCGATGCCATATAATTTGAAGTATTTCTTCAAAATGTCTGGTGCTTCTACTCCACGTAAAAAACTTAGATTATTCCGTGCCTGACTATTGCAGGCTGCTAAATGTAAATAATATCCTGGCATAATAGCCCTCCTTTAAAAAGTGTTGGTACTAAATTTTGTAGTACTTCATTATTGGTTACATAAAATATAATAATATGTTTTATCAGATTTGTCAATAATAAAGTGGATTTATTTGCAATTAACAGAAGAAACTGATGATTCAGAAGAAGCTGAAACAGAATAAAATCTTATTTCCAATCTTCCCCCAAGGAATATAAACTTGGGGGAATTCTTATTTTATAATTCTAAAAATAATATTTAATATAATTATGTTCAAATACTTTGTAAAAATTAATCTAAATTAAAAAACATTAATCATATAAATTTCTTAAATTTTACAATAAAATATTGCCAAAAAAAATATTTAATGGTATAAATAAGATGGAAGTAAAAAAATGTAAATACATATTATAAAAATAAAGAATGGAGAATAAAAATCACGAAAAATGAAAGAAAAAGTAGATATACTATTAGCAACTTACAAAAGTGACATTAAATTCCTAAAAATGCAGATAGATACTATACTAAATCAAACATATGAAAATATAAACTTAATAATTAGTGATGACAATTCAAATGATAATGAATTAAAAAAAATATTAGAAGAATATGAAAACAAAGACGGTAGAGTACAGTTATATTTTCAAGAAAAAAACATAGGGTACATAAAAAATTTTGAATTTCTATTAGAAAAATCAACAGCTGATTATATAATGTATAGTGACCATGATGATATATGGTATCCAGAAAAAGTAGAAAAAAGTCTAAAAGAATTAGTACAAGATGATGTGGATTTAGTATATGTAAATAGTAGACAAATAGACCAAGAAGGAAAAGTGCTTCATAGTAGTTATTTTAAATATAAGAATATGCCATTAATATATGGAAAAAATAAACTTGCAATCTCAAGATGTATTGGAATAGGTTGTTCACAAATTTTTACAAAAAATGTAAGAGACAAAATGTTACCATTCAAAGAAAGTGTAATGGCACATGATTGGTTAGCAGCATTTATAGCAAATGAACAAAAGGGAATAGCATATATAGAAAAACCATTATTTGATTATAGATTACATACAAACAATGTATTTGGAGGAAGAAATTTAAGTCAAAATCTAGCAAGATGGAAAGAAAAAAATGGAAAATCTTTTAAAAGTTATTTAAAATATAGAAAAGAAGATGTAATAGATAAAGCATATCTAAATGGAGCTAAAATGTGTTTGGACTATACAAAAAAACAATCAACTGTTAAATTCTTAAAAGAATTAATAAATTATTATACAAGTATAGAAAAATCAAAATATATAAATTTAAAAATACATAAATATTTTAAATACTTATATGGAACCAATATGAAGAAAAAAATGTGTAAAGAATTATTAATTTTTCACTTTCCAATATTAGGATATTTGAAATTCAAAATGGGATAAACTAACAATATGAATGTGTATAAATTTGATATAAGAAATTTAGAAAAAAATATCAAGCTTCTGTTTTGGTAAATAAAAAATCTAATATTAAATTTCTTTATATAAAAAATTGAAAACAAAAGAGAATGATAGTAAAAACTATTATAATAAAAGAAAGGGAGATTTTTATGAATAAAAAATTGTTAAACCAAATTCTTATAATAATGCTATTAATTTTTGGACTAGTTTTAGGAATGATAGAGCGAAATGAGGCAACAAGTTTAAACACAAATAATATAGGAGTTGAGTATTATTCACATGTTCAAGATGAAGGATGGGAAGAAGAATATTCAAGAGCAAATGGAGAAGAATCAGGAACAACAGGACAAAATAAGAAATTAGAAGCAATAAAAATCAAATTGGTAAATGCTCCACAAAATGCTAAAATAGAATATCAAGCACATATTGAAAATATTGGATGGCAAAATTGGAGTGAAGATGATACATTAGTAGGAACAACAGGAAAAAATTTAAGAATGGAAGCAATAAGAATACGTCTAATAAATCTTGAAGATTATACTGTACGTTATCGTGCACATGTGCAAGACATAGGATGGCAAGATTGGGTAGAAGATGGAGAAGTGGCAGGAACAACAGGTAAATGTCTAAAAATAGAGGCAATTCAAATTGAGATTATACCTAAAAAAGCAAAAGCAGAAATTGAGTTTAATAATGACCCAAACAATAAAACATATTATAGTGAAGGAATGCAAGAGGAAGGATTTTATGCAACAAACTTAGAAAATAGTAATTTATCACTAACTATTGATGGTAAAGATTATACTAAAAATATGCAAGTAAAAGAATATACAAATACTGATGACCAGTTAGAAAAAGGAAAAGGATTAAGAACATATCAATTTAAGATAAATATAGAAGATTTAACTAAAGTTGGTGATGGAGAACATACATTAAAATTACAATTAACAAACAAAGATAAAACTGTGGAAATAAAATCAATTGAAAGAAATATAAAAATAGATACAACAAATCCACATATAATTTATTCATCACATGTTGAAAATATAGCTTGGCAACAAGAAATGAAAGATGGAGAAACATCAGGAACAACAGGTAAAAACTTAAAACTAGAAGCAATGAAAATATATATAAAAAATCTTTCAGAAAATGTAAAATTGCAATATCAAATGCATGTACAAGACATAGGATGGCAAGATTGGAAAAATGAAGGAGAAATGGCAGGAACAACGGGAAAAAATTTAAAGGCAGAAGCTATGAGAATAAAGCTAACAGGAACAAGTAATTACTCAGTAGAATATCGTGCACATGTACAAGATATTGGTTGGCAAGATTGGGTTAGAGACGGAGAAATGGCAGGAACAACAGGGCAAAATAAAAAAATGGAAGCAATAGAAATAAGAATTGTTCCAAAAGAGCCAAAGGCAATAATTCAAATGGAAACAGATGTAAGTCATACAACATTTTACACAGATGGAATTTCAATAAAAGGATGGTATTTAGCTAATATTCCAAATACTAAGTTAGAAGTAAAAATAGGAGAAACTTTAGTCAATAGCTATATAAAACAAAATGGCAGAAATGATGTATATACAAATAATGAGAGCTTTGGAGGTAAAGAAAATACTCCAAATCCAGAATTTGTATTGACAATACCAGCAGAGGAAGTTGCAAAGTTTAATCAAGGTAAAAATGTTTTATCAATAACAGTTTATAAAGAAGATGGTGTAACAATACTTGCAAATAAGAAATATGAAATTAATATAGATAAAACTAATTTACACTTGAAATATTCAGTTCATATGCAAGATATAGGATGGCAAAATGATTTTTATGAAGAAGAAACAGCAGGAGATATAAACAAAAATACAAAGATAGAAGCAATTAAAATTGAAGGAGTAAATTTCCCAGAAGGAATTACAATAGAATATCAATCACATGTACAAGATTTAGGATGGGAAAAGGAATGGAAAAAAGCAGGAGAGCAATCAGGTACAACAGGTCAAAATAAAAAAGTAGAAGCGATTAGAATAAGATTAGTTGGAACAGAAGAATATTCAATTGCATATAGGACTTATGTAGATGGAATGGGCTGGCAAGATTGGGCATATGATGGAGAATATGCTGGAACAACAGGTGAAAATTTGAAACTTAAAGCTATTGAAATTAAAATAGTACCAAAGATAAAGGATGAAAAAGTATATGTTTGTTTAGATGCACCAGGAAATACTGTAACAAACGAAACAAATACAATAAAAGGATGGTATTTAACAAATGTTTCAAATACTAATTTAAAAATATATATAGATAATAAAGAAATTGAAAATGCAATAACCAGAAAAGATAGAACAGACGTATTAAACCAAATCAAAGGATATGGTGGAGACATTACAAATAATAAACCAGGTTTTAGTGTGGATTTAAATTTTGCTAATTATTCAATAGGTACACACACTATAAAAATAGAAATATCTAAGGAAGATGGAACAGTAATTCAAAATTATGAGAGAAAAGTTACAGTAAAAGAAAAAATTGTAATAACTACAGGAATATATGGAGAAAGTGGATTAAAAGGAAAGGGAGATCCAAATGGTTCTGCATTAACTTATTATCAATATGGCTCAGGACCAAATGTATTTTTTGCAACATTTTGTGTTCATGGATTTGAAGACGCATGGGATAGAGATGGAACTGAATTAGTTTTAATTGCTAATGAATTTTGGAATAGACTACAAACAACTAAAGACGAAAGTTTGGCAGACAAATGGACAATTTACATTTTTCCAGAAGTTAATCCAGATGGAAGAAGAGTGGGAACTACAAATAATGGACCAGGAAGAACATCATTATATAGTCAGGCACCAGGAAACAAAGGAATTGATATAAATAGAAACTGGTCAACAGGATTTCAAGTTCTTTCATCAGATAGAAATTATACAGGAACTTCTCCATTTCAAGCATATGAAGCAAGTTATTTAAGAGATTTCTTATTAACGCATAAATCACAAAACGGACAAACTGTATTAGTAGATTTACATGGATGGACACAACAATTAATAGGTGATAGTGGAATTAGAAATTATTATAGAACACAATTTCCGGAAAATACAGATACATCAACATATGGAAAAGGATATCTTATAAATTGGGCAAGAACTAATTTAGGTTCAAATGGTAGAGCTGCAAGGTCTGCACTTATAGAATTGCCAACATATATAAAAACACCACAAGATGTGAAAAATAATAATATTGCAGAGAGATATATTAGTGCAACATTATCAATGTTAAAAGGGATTGTATAAATTATAAATTAGCAAAATTTAAACTGTTCTGAAATATTAAATTTATATATTTCTGAGCAGTTTATTAATTTAGATAGAAATTTGAATGTTAATTTTTAGATTAAAATAATTTATAATACACTTATACTAATTTATATTTGATAAAGTTTGGATTATAGTATATTCTAAATAAAAAATATAAAATACAAAATAAAAAATGAAGAAATCAAGAAATGAAAGGAAATGAAAAAATGTCAAAGAAAAAGAAAATTATAATTGGAGTATCTATTTTAATAATTATTTGTATAGTTATAGTATTAGCAGTAATTTTTAACAGAGAAGATGAAAAAGAAAATAATAGTCAAAATAATTATACAAATATAGATAAAAAAAATGAATTAAGCTACCAAAATGATGTAACAGTTGGAGAATTAAAAGAAGAAACAGGCCTTGCAGGAGATGATTCAATATATCAAGTAGATACTGAATTTGATGGAAGAAAAACATTAAATGTAAAACATGAAATACAATATAAAGTAGCACTTGCAGGTATTTTGTTAAATGATAAGCCAGAATATGAAAATGTTGATAATATAATTAACCAAAGTAATGTTAATAAAAATGGGGTTTGGGTAGAAGAAAAATCAAGAGAGAAATTTTTAGCAAATTTGAAGCAAATTACTGAATCAGATTATGAATTTTCTAGTGAAGGATACTTGAATATTGTAAACAAAGAAAAACAAAATGATTATGATAAAAAATTAGAAACTTTAATAAATAGTCAAGGACAATATATATTTGCGATAACAGACAAATATTATGAAGTTGATACTGTATCTGGTGAGGTTGTTGAATATCCATATCAACAATTAGATCCATATCAAGAATATGATTTAGTAGAAGATGGAAATAGTAAAATTATTTTTATAAATACTAATTCAGATAATAATTTGGATGACCTAGAAATTATGAAAAATGTTATTAATGATTTAAATTAGGTCTTTATTGTGAAAATCGAAAAATATACTATTGGAAAAATCAAATTTCAAAATTTTTATAATGACAATAGAAGAGAATGGTAGAGCATTTTCTTCTTTTTGGGCTATTTTAGCTTTTCTTCTTTGCTCAATTCATAAATTTCTTCGGCAACGTGATTAATTGTTGGTTCAAGATTTTTTTCAAGTTCTGCCAACATTTTTTTGTATGAACTGATATTTTTGATCAAGTCTTGAGCTATTGCAACTCTAAATAGTTCATATTCTTGCCGAATATTTTCAGGAATTCTTTTGGTTAAGTTTTCATTTTTTAGCATAAATTCAATCCCATCAATACCCTGATCATCAATAGAAAGAAACTCCATCAGTTCAGGTGAAATTTTGCATTTGGTTTTGCTTACAGAAATTAATAAGCCTAAAATATCCATATTTTCCTCCTTGAAGTAAATTATGTAGTTAAAAAAATAACTACAAGGTCTATATTGTTACAAAAATATTTTAATATAATATTAACATAATGTCAATTTTTGAAATAAAATTTTCTATTTATTTAAATATAAATGAAGTTATGATTTAACATGATATAAAACTATGCAGTAAGCAAAGTTTATATATTTTTGGTTGAAGAATTAGTCAAGACTTGGGGGATATTTTACATTAGTCTTTTGTAAATTTCTATACTCTCAAATAACAATATTTGAGACTTGAATTTTTTTGTGAAAAAAATAAAAAAATATTGACTTAAAGTTAACTCTAAGTGATAAAATAATCAATATAGAAAAGGAGGAATGAATTATGAAGAAACAAACAGCTGGAAGAGACCAATTAGGTGAATTTGCACCTGAATTTGCTAGATTAAATGATGATGTACTATTTGGAGAAGTATGGTCAAGAGAAGATAAATTATCTACAAAGTACAGATGTATGATAACTATTGCAGGTTTTATAGGAAAAGGAGGACTTGATAGTTCTTTTAAATATCATATTATTAATGCTAAAAATAATGGAGTAACAAAAGAAGAAATGGCTGAAATAATTACACATTTAGCTTTTTATTGTGGATGGCCAAATGCGTGGGCTGCATTTAATATTGCAAAAGAAGTTTATGCAGAAGATGGTGAAACAACAGTTGAACATGGTGGAATGTTTGGTTTAGGAGAACCAAATACAAATTTTGCACAATATTTTATAGGAAATTCATATTTAAAACCATTGACAGATCCTAATAAGACAAGCATATTTATAGCAAATGTAACATTTGAACCAGGATGTAGAAATAATTGGCATATACATAAAGCTACTAAAGGTGGTGGACAAATCTTAATATGTGTTGATGGAGAAGGTTGGTACCAAGAAGAAGGAAAACCTGCTAAAAGTTTAAAACCAGGTGATGTTGTAACAATACTTGCAAATGTAAAACATTGGCATGGAGCAAAAAAAGGTTCTTGGTTTAGTCATTTGGCATTAGAAGTGCCAGGAGAAAATACATCAAATGAATGGTGTGAACAAGTTAAAGATGAAGAATATAATCAATTAGAAAAATAGTCTTAATCGATTATATATTGAATTTTAAGTATTTGATGAAGTAAAAATAAGAGGTTATTAGGTTGTACAGTAAAAAATTATAGAAATAATGGATGTTTATAAAGAAAAACTAAAGTATAAATAAGTCACAAAAATTTAATAATATAATCTAATAATGGAGGAAGTAATAATGAAAATTGCAGAAGTAAGTAAAAAATATAATTTAACAGAAGACACAATAAGATATTATGAAAAAATAGGTTTAATACCTAGAGTTCCAAGAACTAAATCAGGAATAAGAGAGTTTGATGATGAAAGTTGTAGATGGGTTGAATTTATAAAATGTATGAGAAATTCTGGAATGACAATAGAGGTATTAACAGAGTATGTTAATTTATATAAGCAAGGCGAAGGAACTGCTGAAGCGAGAAAACAATTATTAATAGAACAAAGAAAAAATTTAATAAAAAAACAAGAAGAAATTGCAAATACAATAAAAAGACTGGACTATAAAATTGAAATATATAATGAGATAGTTGAAGGAAAAAGAAAAGATTTTTTATATGAACCATAAAATAGTATAAAAATAGGAGTTGATATAATGTCATATTTAGGAGAAAATATAAAAAAACTTGGATTTGGTTTAATGAGATTACCACAAAAAGAAGGAAAAATAGATATAGAACAAACAAAAATAATGGTTGACCATTTTTTAGAAGCAGGTTTTACATATTTTGATACAGCTTGGGCATATGCTGGAAGTGAAGATGCAATACGAGAAACTTTGGTGGAACGTTATCCAAGAGAAAAATTTCAACTTGCAACAAAAAATGCAGCTTGGATAAACTGCAAAACAAGAGAAGAGGCAATAGCACAATTTGATACATCATTAAAACAAACAGGAGCTGGATATTTTGATTTTTATCTATTACATAATTTAGGAGAAAGTAGAACAAAAGCTTTTGATGATTTTGATATGTGGACTTGGATTCAAGAAAAGAAAAAGGAAGGAAAGATTAAGCACATTGGTTTTTCATTCCATTCAACACCAGAAGAATTAGAAGAAATATTGAAAAATCATCCAGAAATGGAGTTTGTACAACTTCAAATAAATTATGCAGATTGGGAAAATCCTGCTATTAAATCAAAAGAATGCTATGAAGTTGCAAGAAGATATGGTAAGCCAGTAATAATAATGGAACCAGTAAAAGGAGGAATGCTTGCAAATCCACCAAAGCAAGTACAAGAAGTGTTTAAGAAGGCAAATCAAAATATTTCTGTTGCATCTTGGGCAATAAAATTTGCAGCAAGCTTAGAAGGAGTAATTACTGTTTTATCTGGAATGAGTAATATTGAGCAAATGGATGATAACATATCATATATGAAGGATTTTACAAAATTGTCAGATGAAGAAGAAAAAACAATAAAGAAAGCTCAAGAAGTGTTAAAAAGTATTCCATTGATACCTTGTACAACATGTAATTATTGTGCAAAAGTATGTCCAATGAAAATTGGAATATCTGGTTCATTTACAGCAATGAATTATTTAACATTATATAATGATAAAGCAGCAGCTAAACATCAAGAAGAGTGGCTTGTTGGCGGACATGGACTAAAAAGTGCTAGTGAATGTATAAAATGTGGTCAATGTGAAAAGGTATGCCCTCAACATATTAAAATAAGAGAGGAACTTGAAAAAGTTAGTAAAGCATTATAATAATTCAAGTTACAATTCAGACTAAAATTTGTTGAGTAGTTAGAAAGGATGATATATAAATATTTTTCGTCAAAGACCCATAGGTAGACCCCAGTTATGTTTTTGACAAAAATATTTATATATCATCCTTTCTAACGGCTTATTTCTATGCTGTAACTATTTCAAGTTATGAATTGAAGATTATGATGAAAAAGTATAGATAAATGGCTGAATTTATGGTATAATATGCAAGTAAATGTTAATATTTTATCAATAAAGGAGAAGGCATATGGAATATATTTGGTTATTTAACAGAAAAAAAGAAGAAAAAAGAAAAGAAAGAGATTTCCGGATATGGATACATCAGGAAGAGACAATAGTGACTTTAGATTTGTTTTCAAGTGATGTGTTGATAAAGCCATTCATGGCTGATGGAAGACAATCTGAATTTATGTTATTATATAAGCTACTTAGATATAAAAAATTTAGTGTTACACGAGAATGGTTTAAAAAATTTGTGAAGAATATTAAGCGGGCAAATTCTGCTATTTCTTCATTGGATTGCATCGAAGTAACAAATGACAATGGATTTTCTCTAATTTCTTTAAAAGAAAAGAAGAGAAACCAGGTGGCAGATATAATGACAGAGATTTTCTTCAGCAAAGAATTTCAAGAGCAAGTAAAAAAATGCTCAAATGAAGTGCTTGCAAGTAACCTACAACAGATGTATATTGATAAAACGATAAGAGATATGGATATGTATCTCTTGCTAAATTAATTAAAAGCCAAGGAGATTAAAATTATTTATAATATTTAATTTCCTTGGCTTTTAATTTTTGAAATTCATTAATAATTGAAAAAACTACTTGAAAAATAAAAAAAATATGGTATAATAATAAAAATTAAAGAGAAAACAACAAAAATAAGGACAACATAAATAGAAGATATCTTAAAGAGAACCAAAGGTAGCTGAGAATTTGGAAAGTAAGAGCTATTTATTATCACCTTATTAGTTGCTAAGCT
>CAJFQT010000048.1 GCA_904419095.1 uncultured Clostridia bacterium
TACATACCAGATTTTGCAATATTAAATGTTCTTTCTTCATCATGGTATTCAGCAAAGTCATTTATCCAATAAGCGAATAAATCACTTTTCTTATATTCACTTAATTCTATATGTTTCAAAAAAGATAAGTCTAATCTGTTTAAAGAATTATCCTTATGTAGAATAGCATTGTTTTTTAGTTTGATTTCATTTTCATTCATAGTATCACTCCTAGTAATTCAATATAGAAGTATTATATCAAACATTTGTTTACTTTGCAATAGCTGTTGAAAAATAATTTTATTATGTTATAATTTATACAACAGTTGATGAATCGAATAATTTTTTTGAACAAATCTGGGAGGAACACTTTGAAAATTAAGCAATTTTTTCGCAAATAACCACCGCTAACGCACCAAAGACGTTGCTGTTCGAACTAATAGAGCAGGTTGATACAAATATCATTCTGAAAAGGATAGTATTTTTTTGTTGCAAAAATTCAATAAATTTTATTTCTTCAGAAAGCCCCATGTTATGATAGTATGTCATAACATATAGGGGGTTAAGACTTATGACAAGCTCAAAGTCCCGTGCTACGAAGAAATTTCAAGGAGATGTTTTTGATGGAACAAGAATTGAAAAAATTTAAAAATTTTTGGCACAGTATTATGGGACATTTTCATAAGAGAATATGCTATGATAAAGATGAGAATTATAAAATAGTTAGTGATGATTTGGATACATCAGAGCAAAATAAAGTAACATTGTATTTTTTTAATACTATTAGATATAGATAAAAATACCCACCTGTAGGTGGGTAAAAAATTTTTTTCTTTTCATAGGTGATCAGTAGGAGATATTCTCGATATCTTCAAACTTGATTTTTTGGGCAGGCATATGCTCAGGCAATATATGAACCGATTTCTCACCAATATAACCTATTTCACCTGTGATAGACCAACCATTTTTGGTTGTGATTGTTACAACATTAAATAACCAAAAACGGTTTCCATCTTGTTCCACAGTGTGAAATTGCTCTGCATCTCCCCAGCCGAAATGATCTAAGTGTTTCTCGCCTGCTGTTACCATGTTATGACCTCCTTAAATTTTCTTGGAGGTTAGAAACCTCCAAGTTGTTGCAACTGATTGGTTTCTAAACAATATTAACATTTATATTTTACCACATCTTACATAAAATGGCAACAACTTATTTATAAAAACTATAAAAGGTATTGATTTTTTTAGAAATATGATATAATTTTACTTGTTTGATTGATTTTTATATCAATCTTTAAGAGAGCCAGAAAGTTGTAGATAACTACTTGGTTGGTACCAAAAATTATTTAAATAAAATTTTAAAATACTTAAAATAAACATCTTTACAATTTTATAGATTTATATTATAAAAAAGAGAAGATACAGAAAATTATTTCTATATCTTCCTTTTTATTAGCATAGAATTAACAGAATGTATGTCGTCTTCCTGACAACAGACCCGCATTTTCTAAGCTATTTTCCTTGACAGCTTCAGCAGAGTACCATGCAACATTGGAAATAAATTCAAAAGTACTTGATTTGCCATCATCTAATGCCCACAGGTCTTTTTTTGTAAGATCATATAATCCAAGAATACCATAATATCCTTTTTCCTCATCAAGCCAAAATGATTTTGGGATAGCTCTCGTATAAGATATTCCTTCCTGAATTATTTCGCAAGTTTTAAATCCTGTTTGAAACCCCCGAAGCAAATTCCAAATGAGTTGATCAAGTTTTGTTTTTTCTACCATGGTAATTACCTCCTAAAAAATTATATTTCAAGCATATCAGATTTACATAAATATGTCAAATTTGAAAATAGTGCAATGAAAAAAGACAAGAATGAATTCATTCTTGTCTTTTAAAGTAATAAAATAATAAAGAAAATAATAAAAAAGAAAAAGAAGAAATGAAATATTATTTATTGAGAAGAATAAACAAAGAAAGTTTGTATAACTTTCATAAAAATAGGTTCTACAATAAATTTATATGGCTATTTTTCTAACACATATACTAACCATTTATTATTATTATCTCCGCCTTCTTTGTGAAAATCCTTAATTTTAAACTTCGTCTGAGAAATCATATCATCTAAATCGCTCTGTTTAAAATAGCTATAAAAGCGTTCTTCTCCCATTTTGTATTCATTATCAAAATCGACCCATTCATCATCAACAGGTCTAGTCTCACGATTAATAGCATTAAAAATAAAAATGCCATTATCTTCAAGAGCATCATAGACTTTTTGCATTATTGTTAATGCATCATCTTTTGTAAAATGTACAAAAACTCTCCAACAAAAAATACCATAATATTTTTCTGGAAAATTATCTTTTAAAGCATCAAATCTAATGGTTTTTACACCAGTATTTTGAGTAGCCTTAATAAATGCACTAGCTGTATCACTAGCTGTTACATCAAAGCCTAAACTTTCAATAAACTTTGCATTTATTCCATTTCCAGAACCAATTTCGAAAATCTTGGCTGATTTAGGCAAAGATGAAAAACTAGTTCTAATTAATTCTTGCAACTTTTCACTTTTTTGTTTAGCCCTTGCAGGATTAATTCTATCATGTTCATCACTATTTGATAAGTACAAATGTGCAGTTTTTTCATACACTTCTATTGTCTTGCTGTTTTCCTTACTCATAATTAATCCTCCTAATTATTTTTAATTTCATATTCCCCTAATGGTCTGTTTTAAAATCAAAACAGTATTCTTCTTCATTAATATTTTCAATATTACTACTTTCTCAATATATAATAAATAATTATTAAGAAAAATATAACATAAAAATAAGTATTTATCAATTAAATTGCAAAAAAATTTGTAATATCCCCAAAGATATGTTACAATAATACCACAAATAAAAACATAGGAAGGAAAGGAAAAATGGGATTTTTCGATAAATTAAAACAAGGATTAAATAAAACAAAAGAATCATTCAGTGAAAAAATAAACACAGTATTCAGTAACTTTAGAAAAGTAGATGAAGACTTTTTAGAGGAATTAGAAGAAGCATTAATAATGGCAGACATAGGAGTAGACACATCAGTACAAATTATAAACAGTTTAAGAGAAAGAATAAAAAAAGAAAAAATAGAAGATGAAGAAGAAGTAAAAAATGCACTTAGAGACGAAATGAAAAAACTTCTAGACATAGCAGACAAAGACTTAAAATTAAACACAAAACCATCAGTAATATTAGTAATAGGAGTAAACGGAGTAGGAAAAACAACATCAATTGGAAAAATAGCAAATAGGCTAGCAAAAGACGGAAAAAAGGTAGTAGTTGCTGCAGCAGATACATTCCGCGCAGCAGCAGTAGAGCAGCTTGAAATATGGGCTAAAAGAGCAGGTGCAACAGTTGTAAAAAGAGAAGAAGGAGTGGATCCTGCATCAGTAGTATTTGATGCTATAAAACAAACTAAAGAAACAAATGCAGATATTTTGATAGTAGATACAGCAGGAAGATTACACAACAAAAAATATCTAATGGACGAATTAAATAAAATACAAAAAGTAATAAATAAAGAAATGCCAAATGCAGATAAAGAAGTTTTGCTAGTAATAGACGGAACAACAGGGCAAAATGCAATATCACAAGTAAAAGCATTTAAAAAAGAAGCTGATATAACAGGTCTAATACTAACAAAGCTAGATGGAACAGCAAAAGGTGGAGTAGTAATTGGAATTACAAATGAAAATCAAATTCCTGTAAAATTTATAGGTATAGGAGAACAAATAGATGATATGGAAATATTCAATTCAGACGATTTTGTCAGAGCAATAATATAAATAATAAATTTATACAAGATAATAAAAGTAAAAACAATTAGTTTGTATAAAGAGGAGGAATAAAATTTTGAATAAAGAAGAAAAAATTCAAAGCGAAAATCAAAATGAAGTTAAAAATGAAAAAAGAATAGGAGAAGCAAAAACTGAAAATAATATTCAAAATTCTAAAAAAGTAGAAAAAGAAGAAATTAAATCAAATAAAAAAGATAATACTCAAAAGAAAACAAATTCAAAAAGGACAAAATTAAAAAGTAAGTCTAGAATGTTACTAGTATTAGCATTCATAATTATATTTGCAATTATAACATATGTTTTTTTAAGAGGAAGTTATTTAGAGTACAAAGAATTAGGCGAGAGCTATGTGCAAGAATTTTTTACAAATTTAAAATTTCAATATTCAATAATGGCAATAAATTTCATAGTTCTATATTTTATAATATATATGACAAATAGAGGAATAAAAAAAGGATTAAAAGAATTTTTTGATAAAGAAAAGAAACCAATGCCTAAATTATTAAATAAATCAATTTCACTTGTAGGTTCAGCACTAGTTAGTGTGTTTATTTCAAAACTATTGTCACAAAAATTATTACTATTTGTAAGCAATGCATCTTTTGGAAAAACTGATCCAATATTTGGATTTGACATTGGATATTATATGTTCCAAAAGCCATTTATAGAAACTATATTGCTATATTTAATAGGACTTGTAGTTGGAATTACTATTTACATGGCAGTATATTACATTATATCATTTAACAGATTCTTTGATGGAATAGATAGAGAACTTTTAAAAAATAGTATTTTTATAAAAAAATTATTGAGAAATGTAATTTTAATTGCAATAGGAATAGGGTTATTAACATTTATAAATACACAAAATGTGATGTTTGGAAATATCTTAACAATAGAAAATTCAGAAACAACAAGATATGATGGAGCAGATGGAAATTTAGAATTGACAGGAGCAAATTATACAGATGCAACTATACAAAGATGGGGATATACTATATTTGCTATCCTAATAGTAGTATGTATTTGGAAAGCAGTTAATTATTTCAAAAAACAAAACACAAAAAATATAATAAAAGTCTTAGCTATAATACCAGGATATTTAGTGATTCTATTTGTTGTAATGGTAGGATTTAATTTAATATTTACAAGTTCTAATAAATTAGACAAAGAAAAGAATAATATAGCAAATAACATAGAAAATACTAAAAGTGCATATAACATTGATGTTGAAGAAGTAAATATAGACAATTCAGGAACAATAACTGAAGAGGAAGTAGAAAACAATCAAGATGTAATTAATAATATACCACTAGTAACGTCAGATATAGTATTAAGTAATTTAAAACAAAATCAAACAGGAACAGGATATTATTCATATAATACAGCAAGTGTTGCAAAATACAATATTGATGGAAAAGATCAATTAGTATATGTTTCACCTAGAGAAATAGTAAGTTCAGGAAGAACATACACAAACAAAACATATGAATACACACATGGAATGGGACAAATTGTAACATCAGCGACAACAACAACTGAAGATGGAAACATAGAATATATTCAAAAAGAAGTATCAGGGGAAGACGACAAATTAAATACTTCAGAGCAAAGAATATATTTTGGACTAGAAACAAACGAAATAATTGCAACAAATACAAAAAATACACAAGAATATGACTATACAGATGAAGCGGGTAATGAATATACATCAACATATGAAGGCAAAGCCGGATTAGACTTAAATTTTATAGACAGACTTATATTAGGAATTACTAAAGGAGATTTGAAATTAGCATTTACTGGAGAAATGACAGATGAAAGTAAAATCTTAATAAATAGAAACATCATAGAAAGAGCAAAAAAAGCAATGCCATATTTATGGTATGATGAGAATCCATACACGGTGGTAACTGATGAAGGGAAAATTGTATGGGTATTAGATGCATATACAGTTTCTAGTAGCTATCCTTATTCACAATATATGAAAGTACAATATGACGATAAAAATGAGAAAATAAATTATATAAGAAATTCTGTAAAAGTTATAATTGATGCATATGATGGAACAATTACATATTACATAACAGATGAAACAGACCCAATTGCAATGGCATATAACAATATGTATCCAGGATTATTCAAAAAAGATATACCAGAAGACATATCAGAACATTTTATCTATCCAGAGTATTTATATAAAATTCAGGCTGAACTATTAAAAATTTATCATAATACTAAGCCAGATATAATATATAGAGCAGATGATATATGGGATTTTGCAAAATATAATACGAGCAGAATAACAAAAACAACAGGAACTATACTAGAGCCATATTATACTATGGTGAACTTAAATGGTAAAGATGAAATAGGATTAATGCAAATTTACACACCAAATGAAAAGCAAAATTTAATATCATACTTAGTTGGAACTACAGAAGGGGAAACAAATAAATTAAAATTATATAAATTTTCTCAAGATAGTAATATTGTAGGTCCGATGCAGTTAGAACAGCAAATAGAACAAGATGAAGCAATATCTGCAAATTTAGAAAGCTTGAATAAAACAGGAACTAAAGTAAGCAAAGAAATGATAGTTGTTCCAATACAAAATACTATTTTATATGTAGAGCCAATATATCAAACAATGTTAAATGATCCAAAAAACAATTTGCCACAACTAAAAAGAGTAATAGTATCTTCTGGTAATAAAGTTGCAATAGGAAATACTCTAACAGAAGCACTTGGAAATTTATTATCAAGATATGCAGTAGATATAGAAGTTGAAAATACTGATGACATAGAAGGGCTAATAGAATCAATAATAAAAGCAAATAATAATTTAACAGAATCAAGTGAAAGTAATAATTGGGAAATGATTGGATCAGATATCCAAAAATTGCAAGAATTAATTAATTCATTAGAAAAAATGAAAGAAGAAGAGGATAGAAAAGAAACAGAAAATACTAATAGTGATAACACTACATTAAATGAATCTAACGATACAAATACAGTAAATGATATTGTAAATAACAATATTGAAGAAAATTTAGTAAGTAACAATAGTGTAACAACAACTATAAATGCAGCAAATTAGAGTATAATTTTATATTAAAATTTAAGTTTAACAATATATTTAATTAATTAAATGATGTAAGAAATCAATTAAAATGCAAATATATATGAATAAAAAAAAGCAAAAAATCCATCTTAATATAAGGTGGATTTTTATGTTTTTGAATAAAAAAAAGTACAATATTTTAGAAAAATCAATATCTGAATTGAATAAAGCTTTACAAGAGGGGAATCTTATAGAAATTAGCTATATCCTAGGAAATAAAAAAGAAATGATAAAAAGAAATTTAATATCAGGAATATTTAGAGGAGTAGGAATTGGAATTGGAGTAACAATCATTACAGCAATTTTAGTAATAATATTGCAAAAAATCGTATCTTTAAATATACCTATTATTGGTGAATACATTGCTGACATAGTAGATATAGTCCAAAGGAGCAGATAGCTATTAATTAATATAATATCAAGCTTGAAAAATGAATAGTAATATGTTATATTTTGTCATTGAAAAACACGTGGATTGGTTCAATCCACGTGTTTTAATATGTACAGAATAATTAAACAATTAATTTATGAAAAACTTTTTTTCCTTTTTTCAATATAGCATAACCATCATTGAAATCTTTTTCTGATAATCTGTAATTAATATCAGAAATTTTTTCATCATTTAAAGAAATACCACCTTGAGTAATTAAAGTTCTAGCTTGACCTTTAGATGGAGCAATTCCAGATAATACTAAAGCATCTACTATTGAAATATTAATATCATCAAGTTTACTTGAAGGCATACTTTCTATATTACCATTTCCAGTAAATAAAGCATTAGAAGCTTCTTCAGCTTTTTTAGCTTCTTCCTCTCCATGTACTAATTTTGTTATTTCAAAAGCCGCCACTTTTTTTGCCTCATTTATTCTTTCATCTTTAAAAGCACACAATTCTTTGATTTTTTCCATAGGTAAAAATGTAAGTAGGCATAGAACATTTTCAATACTATCATCATCTACATTTCTCCAATATTGATAGAATTCATAAGGAGAAACTTTTGATGCATCAAGCCATAAAGCACCTTTTTCTGTTTTTCCCATTTTTTTACCTTCTTTAGTTGTAAGAAGTTTAAATGTTAAACCAAATGAATCATCTTTACCAATTTTTCTTATTAGTTCTACTCCGCCAATAATATTAGACCATTGGTCATTTCCACCCATTTCTAATTTACAACCATATTTATTATATAAATATAAGAAATCATAAGATTGCATTAACATATATCCTAATTCAAAAAATGTTAATCCTTTTTCCATTCTTTGTTTATAACATTCAAAAGTAAGCATACGATTTACAGAGAAAAGACTTCCTATGTCACGCATAAAATCAATATAGTTCAAATCTAAAAGCCAATCGGCATTGTTTACAATTATAGCAGCATTTTCTCCTTCAAAACTAACAAATTTTTCAATTTGTTTTTTGATACAATCTACATTATAATCTATAGTTTCACGAGTCATCATTTTTCTCATATCTGTTTTTCCAGAAGGGTCACCAATTGAAGCTGTACCACCACCAACTAATATAATAGGCTTATGACCACATTTTTGCATGTGACTTGCAACCATTAAAGAAACAAAATGACCAACATGTAAACTATCAGCAGTAGGATCTATTCCAATATAAAAAGGAATTGATTTTCCACTTCCAAAAAGTTCTTTCAGTTCTTCTGGATGAGTCATTTGCTCAATATAGCCTCTTTCTTGTAAAATATTTAAAACATTTTCCATCAATATTCACCCCTATATATTTTATTTAAAATTTAAATCAAAACTAATATATATTAAAATAGCATTAACCAAGATTAATGCTATTTTTAATATCACCATTTATAGCTATGTTATTATTTTCAGAAGAGTTATTAACAATTTTTGTAATATCATCATATCCTAAAAATCGATTAATATTCTTAATAGATATACCAGTTTCTCCTGAAATAATATCTAAATTATCTTGAATACCATTTTCTTTAATATAATTTTTAAATGTAGAAAATTCTAAATTATCCTTTGCACTACATTTTGGACAAACATATCCATCTGTTACATAAAAACTACCACATCTACTACATTTACGAAATTCCATTTCATTACCTCCATTTGTCTTTAGATAAAATATTTTTTTGTAATTGTATCATAAAAGATGTAAAAGATAAAGGGTTTTTGTTAAAAAATAGAAAATATTTATCCTTCAAATTTTTAAATTAATTTTACAAAATCAAGTCTAGACCTCAATACTAAACAATTAATGTCGAATTTTGCGATGAAAAGTAGTTTACAAATTAAAATAATTGTGTTAATATGTTAATAGATTTTCTTCAAATAAATTTATTATTTTAAATTAAAAAATATAATCAACAATTAAATTTAAATCTAATTTATTAAAAATTTAAAAGTTACAAAAAATGTGCAGATATGATTTACAGAAGACTTTTAATAAATAATTTCATCAGTTATTAAATTTTAGTTTTCAAATATTTAATTCCAACATTACAAAAATATAATTGTTTATAATAAAGGAGGCGTTAATTGAGACAAAATAAATTTACATATAAAGATTATTTAGAATATAAAGACTTTTTATCTAGTAAAAATTATTTACAAAAATATTTAGATAATTGGCAAAAAAATCAAGAGAAAAAAGATAGTTTAAATGAAGAAACATCCGAATATAATCTCGAAGAACATAAAAAAACAAATTATCCTCATGATAAGATATATAAAATGATATTAACAAATAAAGAAGAAGTTGTAAGTTTAATAAATCAAGTATTAAATATTGAAGAAGAAAAATATAAAATAACACAGGATAAAATTGAAATATATAAAAATAATTTTATAACTACATATATGGAAAATAGAAGTTCAGATATAATT
>CAJFQT010000049.1 GCA_904419095.1 uncultured Clostridia bacterium
ATCCAAAATATGGACCAGGCCAACTATGGGAAGTATTAGCTAAGAAAATAGAAGAGCTAGGTGGTAAAATTCAAAAAAATTGTAAAGTAATTGATATAGAAGCAGAAGAAAATAGAATAAAAAGCGTAACATATATAGAAAATGAAGAAAATAAAAAAATGGAAGCAGATATTTTTATATCTACAATGCCATTAAAAGATTTAATTATAGGCATGGGAAAAGTAATACCAAAAGAAATTACAGAAATAGCAAAAGGATTACCATATAGAGACTTTATAACAATAGGATTATTACTAAAGAAAATAAACTTAAAAAATGAAACAAATGTAAAAACTTTAGGAAATATAATTCCAGATTGTTGGATTTATATGCAAGAGCCAGAAGTAAAAATGTGTAGAATACAAGTGTTTAATAACTGGTCACCATATTTAGTAGAAAATCCACAAGAAAATATCTGGGTAGGGCTAGAATATGTATGTTCAGAAAAAGATGACATTTGGAAGATGACAAATGAAGAATTTAAAGAATTTAGTATACAAGAATTAGAGAAAATAAATATAATTGAAAAAAATGATGTTCTAGACTATCATGTTGAAAAAGTTAAAAAAGCATATCCAGCATATTTTGACACATATTCAGAAATTGATAAATTAATAGAATATATTAACAAATTTGACAATTTATATTGTATAGGAAGAAATGGACAACATAGATATAACAATATGGACCATTCAATGCTTACAGCAATAGAAGCAGTAAAAAATATAGAAAATGGAAACAAAAATAAAAATGATATCTGGAATGTAAATACAGAAAAAGTATATCACGAAACAAAGGAGAACAAAGTTGAAAATAAAAGAGAATGTATTAAAAAATAAGTCAAATTTATTAAATAAAATATCAAAAAACAAAGTAAACATATTAATCTTTATGGTTTATGCAATAGTAACATTTATTGTTGCAATAATATTTCATGAAAAATGGAGAGACGAAGCACAAGCATGGCTAATAGCAAGAGATCTAAATTTCTTTGATATATTAAAACAGATGTCATATGAAGGACATCCACCATTATGGCACTTAATATTAGCACCATTTGCAAAATTAGGATTCCCATATATAACAGAAAGTATAATATGTTGGATAATAATGTGCATAACAGCAGGACTGATATTAGCAAAATCACCATTCAAAAAAGGAACACAAATATTAATACTATTAACAGCACCAATGATATATTTATATCCAGTTATAGCAAGAAGTTACTGCTTAATTCCACTTGCATTAACACTAATCGCTATTTTCTATAAAGATAGAAAACAAAAGCCAATCAAATATACTTTATCAATATTATTATTAGCATACACACATATACTAATGTTAGGTATGGTAGGAATTTTATATTTATTTTTCTTTATAGAAGAAATTTTTTATACAAAGAAAGATAAAAAAGACATAAAAAATTTAATAATATGTCTTGTAATAGCAATAGTAGGATTACTCGCATTAGCACTTATGTTATTTGGAAGCACAGAAAAAAATACAGAATTACGATTAGCAAGTATAGCTACAATTAATATGCCAAAAATACAGCTATTAATGTCTAAAATTCAAAACTTTATATTTGGACTAATTTCATATTCATATGGATTTGGAATATTCTTAGGAATAATGTGCATCGCACTAATAATATATCAAGCTAAAAAGAATTCACAAAACTTAGTAATAGCAGTAATATCAATAATGTGGCAATTATTTATATATTTATGTGTCTATGGAGAATCACAGCAAAAATTAAATATATTACTATTAATATTCATATTTATTGCTTGGATAAATAACCAAGAAACCATCGAAGCAGCAGAAAGTAAAATAAAAATAGAAAAAGAAAAAAGCAAATATATGGAATCATTAAAAAAGGCAGTAACAACAGGATGCTTAACACTATTAATTCTAAGTACAATACAAGGAATCACAATTACAAAACAAGATATTGTAGGTAAATATAGTAATGCAAAAGAAGTGGCACAATATATCAATCAAAATTTAGAAGAAAATGCTGTAATAATAAGTGTATTTGGACCATTTTCATCTGCTGTAATACCATACACAAACAATATCAAATTTTGGAATGCATCCTCTCAAGAATTTTTTACATATATGACGTGGAATAAAGTTTCAAATGAAGAATTAAATTTAAGCCAAATAATGGAAAACGTAAGAAACAACTTCAAAGGTGGAGAAACACTATATTTATTAAACTCTAATAATATAATCGAAAAAGATGATGAAGAATTAAAAAAATTGCAAGAACAAAATATTATTTCAGAGAGTCTATATTCAAGTACAGAAAAAAGCGAAATTTATGAAGAAGTTTATGACTTATATAAAATAAATCTATAATATTTTTAGATGAACTTTAGTGAAGTTATTAAAATAGTATATTCAAAAACATTTTTATAAATTTAATTTGAATTATATAAATAAAAATTAAAAAATACCCACAAAGTCCATCAAAGAAAGGAGAAATTCGTATAATAAATATATTTACATTATACGATGAAGATAAAATGAAATACTTAGTAATATCAGATATACATGGTTCAGGATATTATGCAAACAAAATAAATGAAATATATGAAAAAGAAAAGCCAGATAAGATAATTCTATTAGGAGATTTATATTATCATGGACCAAGAAATAGATTGACAGATGGATATAATCCAATGGAAGTAGCAAAAATATTAAATAAATATAAAGACATAATACTATGTACTAGAGGAAATTGTGATGCAGAAGTAGATGAAATGATATCAGAATTCAAATTTGAAGAATCAATACAATTAAACATAGAAGGAAAAAGATTCTTTTTCACACATGGTCATAAATACAATATTGACAATATTCCTAAAAACATAGATATATTAGTATATGGGCATTTCCACACAGGATATATAAAAGAAAAAGATGGTATATTATGCATTAATGCAGGCTCAATCTCATTACCAAAAAATAATACACCTAATAGTTATTTAATAATAGATAATAATAAAATAATATTAAAAGATGTTGAGAATAATATAATAGATGAAAAAGAATTTTAATTCTGAACTTTAGAAACAAAAGTATTTATTGACTTTTTATCTTTCAATATTATATAATTTAAAAAAAATATTTTTAAGAGACTGCATTGCTTATGAAAATATAAATATATTAATAGTGCAATGCAAATTCACAAAATTAGTTATTAAGTGAATAGGAGGAATGGATTATGTCTAACCAGCAAAATAATGAAAAAAAGAAAAACTCAAAACCACTTAGCTTAACCTGGGATACAATGCCAGGAAGAAATTTTAGGGTTACAGCAATCGACAAAAGATTGCATGCAGGAACAGAAGGGTTTCGGGACCCTCATCCATTTTCACCACACGCATTAAAAGGAGGTAAAGACATTCCATACTAAAATCAATAGAAATGGTTGTTATCTGAATAACAATCATTTCTATTAATATAAGGAAAGAAGAATAAGGGGCTTTTCATAACATATTAATTCAAGAGATAAGAGAAACTCTAAAAAAGGAGGAAAAATAATTGGATAAATTAGTATTAGTTGATGGAAATAGTATAGCAAACAGAGCATTTTATGGAATAATGGGGAGTAAAATGTTAATGACAAAAGATGGAAAATATACAAATGCAGTTTATGGATTTTTAGCAATTCTTTTTAAAATTCTAGAAGAAGTAAAACCACAATACATTGCAGTAGCATTTGACTTAAAAGCACCAACAGCTAGGCATAAAATGTATGAAGGATACAAAGCAAACAGAAAAGGAATGCCAGAAGAATTAGCACAGCAAATGCCAATAATAAAAGAAGTATTAAAAGCAATGAATATAGATATAATAGAAAAAGAAGGGTATGAAGCAGATGATGTATTAGGAACATTATCTAGATATGGAGAAAAGCAAGGACTAGAAGTACATATTTTATCAGGAGATAGAGACACATTCCAACTTGCAACAGATAATACAATGATTCATATACCAAGAACCAAAGCAGGAAAAACAGAAACAGAAATATATAATAGAGAAAAAATATTAGAAGTATATGGAATAGAACCAAAACAATTAATCGAAGTTAAAGGTTTGCAAGGAGACACTTCTGACAATATTCCAGGAGTACCAGGAATAGGAGAAAAAACAGCTTTATCACTTATCCAAAAATATGGAACAATAAAAAATCTCTATGATTTATTAGAAAAAGGAGAAGCTGAGGTTAAAGGAAAGCAAAAAGAAAAACTAGAACAAAACAAAGAGTTAGCAGAAATGTCACGTTTCTTAGGTACAATAAACTTAGAAGTACCAATAGAAGATACATTAGAAAACTTAAAATTAGAAGACTGGAATAATGAAGAAGTATTAAAAATATTTAAAGAATTAAACTTCAAAAGATACATAGAAAGATTTAAACTAGACCAAACAAACAATGAAAATGGAGAAACAGAAAGCAAACAAAACATAGAAGAACTATTTAATATTGTCACGATTCCAACAAAAGAAATTATAGAAATAATAAAAAAGCAAAATAAAATAATATTCAATATAATCACTCAAAAAGATAATCAAGAAGATAAAATAATAAAAGAAAAAATTGAAGCAATAAGTATATACAATAAAGAAAAAAATGAAGTATATACCATCAATTTTGAAAATGAAAAAGATATCCAAGAATTCAAAGAAATACTTGAAGATGAAAAAATAAAAAAAATAAGTAATCATTTAAGTCAAATATATATATTATTAAAACAACAAGAAATAAACTTAAAAGGAATAGAATATGACGCAAAAATAGCAGGATATATATTAAATCCAACAGACAACAAATTAAAGCTAAATGACCTAATAGAACAATATCTTGAAATAGATATAAATAAATTTATAGGAGAAGAAAAAGAAGAACAAATAACACTATTTGAAAATACAAAAGAAAAAGACACAAAAGATAAAAAGTTAAAAGAATATTCATTCTATGCATATGCAATTTCAAAATTAGAAGAAATAACAACAAAGAAACTAGAAGAAATAGGTGCAATTGAATTATTTAAAAATATAGACATACCTACAATCACAGTATTATCAGAAATGCAATGGAATGGTATGTACGCAAATGAAAAAGAGCTAAACAGTTTTGGAGAAGAATTAAAGCAAAAAATAGAAGAAAGAATAAAAAACATTCACAAATTAGCAGGCGAAGACTTCAATGTAAATTCTACAAAACAATTAGGAGAAATACTTTTCGAAAAATTAAAACTACCAGTAGTAAAAAAGACGAAAAGTGGATATTCAACAGATGTAGACGTATTAGAAAAACTAAGAGGAGAACATCCTATAATAGAAGAAATATTAGAATATAGGCAACTAGCAAAATTAAATTCAACATATATAGAAGGATTAAGACCATATATCAATCCCAAAACCAAAAGAATACACTCATTTTTCCATCAAACAATTACAGCAACAGGAAGAATAAGTTCAACAGAGCCAAATTTGCAAAATATCCCAACAAGATTTGAATTAGGCAAAAGAATAAGAAAAATATTTGAACCAGCAGAAGGAAAAGTATATGTAGACGCAGACTATTCGCAAATAGAGCTAAGAGTATTAGCACATATGTCAGAAGATGAACATATGATACAAGCATTTGAAAACAATGAAGATATCCACAAACAAGCAGCATCAAAAGTATTTAAAGTAGCAATAGACGAAGTAACAAAAGAACAAAGAAGTAATGCAAAAGCAGTTAACTTTGGAATAGTATATGGAATAAGTGACTTTGGATTAGGAGAACAACTTGGAATATCTAGAAAAGTAGCAAAAACATATATAGATGAATATCTAGAACAATATTCAGGAATAAAAAAATACATGGAAAATACAATAGAACAAGCCAAAAAAGATGGATATGTAGAAACACTATTCCATAGAAGGAGATATATACCAGAATTAAAATCAAAAAACTATATGGTAAGGCAATTTGGAAATAGAGCAGCAATGAACACCCCAATTCAAGGAACAGCAGCAGACATAATGAAAATAGCAATGATAAAAGTATACAAAGCACTAGAAGAAAGCAATCTAAAAGCAAAAATAGTCTTACAAGTACATGACGAAATGATGATTGAAGCGCCAGAAGATGAAATAGAAAAAGTAAAAGAAATATTAACAAACAGTATGCAATCAGCAGCCAATCTAAAAGTACCATTAATAGCAGAAGTATCAATAGCTAAAAATTGGTATGATTGCAAATAATGAAATGGTCCATTGGGGACAGGTCCCAATAGACCATTTTGGTCAACAAGTACCAGGTCCCAATAGACCATTTTGGTCAACAGGTACCAGGTCCCAATGAACCAATTTGGTCAACAGATACCAGGTCCCAATGAACCATTTTGGTCAACAGATACCAGGTCCCAATGAACCATTTTGGCCAACAAGTACCAGGTCCCAATAGACCATTTTGGTCAACAGGTACCAGGTCCCAATGAACCAATTTGGTCAATACGTACCTGTCCCCAATGAACCATTTTGGTCAATACGTACCTGTCCCCAATAGACCAATTTGGTCAATACGTACCTGTCCCCAATAGACCATTTTGGTCATTGCGTACCTGTCCCCAATTAACCACAAAAGGAGTAAGAATTTGAAAGTAAAAAAATCAGGAAAGAAAAATGTGAAATTATTAATCATATTCTTAATAATAATACTGTTATTGATTTTATTTGGACCAATGAAAATACAAAATAGAATATTAGAAATGATGTATCCAAGAGAATATGAGAATTTTGTAAGTTTATATTCAAAAGAATATAATGTGGATGAAAATTTGGTTTATGCTATCATAAAAGCAGAAAGCAATTTCGACCCAGATGCAGTTTCTGGAAAATCTGCAAAAGGGTTAATGCAAATTGTTGATGAAACAGCAATGGATGTGGCCAAAGCATTAAGTTTAAATATATCTCAAGAGGAATTGATAGAAAGATTAAATGATATAGATTTGAATATAAATCTTGGAACAAAATATATATCTATGCTATTAGAGAAATATGAAAATATTGCACTTGCACTAACAGCATATAATGCAGGTATAGGAACAGTAGATAATTGGATAGAAAAAGGAACAATTAAGTCAGACGGATCTGATGTAGAAAATATTCCATACAAAGAAACAAATCAATATGTTAGAAAAATTTTAAGAGATTATTATATATATCAAAAATTATATAGTTAATTTAAAGTTAGAAAGTAAGTTTGAATAAGTGCAAACTTACAAAGGTATGTAAATAAAATATTTATTGAAAATCAAGCTAAAACTAAATTTTGACTAATTGACCAAAAAATGATATACTAAAAAAGATTTGATTTAAATAAAGTCTAAAAAGGAGAATAAAAATGCGGAGAACAATTAGTTTTTGCTGTAATTGCATTTGGCTTATTCATTTATATTTTTTATGAAATGATTAGGAAAAATGATACAAGCTATGTAGTAATACTTATACTTCAAGCAATAGGAATAGCATGTAATTTCATGGAAGTACTTTTAACCATAAAAGCAAACATATTCACAATGATTATAAAATATCTATTTTCAATAATAATTCCAATAATAGTAATAATTTTAACTAAAAAAAATATTCCATTAATGGAAGTAGAAAATGTAGTATTAGCAAAATTTTGGCTACTTTTTGGAAACCGAAAAATAGCTAAACAATGTTTAATTAATTTAGTAACAAAATATCCAGAAAATTATCAAGGACATAAAATTCTAGCAGAAATTTATGAAAGCGAAGGTGGTATGAGAAAAGCAATAGACGAATATGTACAAGCAATAGATAGTAACAAAAAAGATTATGACTCATATTACAAAGTAGCAGAATTATTGAATCAATTAGATAAAAAAGATGAAGCAGCAGAAATGTTATTCAATTTATTGCAAAAAAAACCAGAATATTATAATGCTACAATATTATTAGGAGAAATATTAATAGACAAAGAACTATATAAAGAAGCTGCAAATATTTATCAAGATGCCTTAAAACATAATCCTGAAAGTTATGACTTAAATTATAATTTAGGAATTGTTTATACAATGTTAAACGATTTTCAAAATGCAAAAATATGTTATGAAAAAGCAGCACAAATTAATAGTTTATCATATATGTCAAAATATTCACTAGCAGAAATTGCTTTAATCTATAAAGATATAGAAGAAGCAGAAAAATATTTTATGGAATGCTTGCAAGATGAAGAGCTATCAGCAGACGGATATTATGAACTAGGAAAAATTGAACTAATTAAAGGAAATAAAGACACTGCAATAAAATATATTAATACTGCAATAGATACAAACTCAAAAAAAATAGTTCCAAAAGTAAAAAAAGATCCAATATTTATACCAATTATAGCAAAAATATCAATACCTTTTAATTTAGAGGAAAATGAATCGACTAAAAAATTAGAAGAAAAAGAAATAAAAGCAAAAGAACATTTAGAAGAAATGTTTGAAATAACAAGACATTTAAGCTATAACGATATAGAACTTTTGAATTATAATAAAAATAAAGAAAAAGAAGAATTAAAGGAACAAGATAAAAATATAAATGAAGGAAGACAACTTGAATAATTATAAATATATATTATAAGTAAAATTTATAACCGAAAAGTGTAAAGAAGTAAAAAATTCTTTACATTTTTTTATTGTATAGGAAAATCGGCTTTTATCTTGCCTATATGTAGATTTTTCCGTATACAACAAGAAAATTTAGCAATGAAAAGACTTACATGAGCTATACTAATGTAGCTTTGCAACTTTTCTTATTGTAATATTTTCCATATAATAAATAACGATAATAAACATATACATATAAAAAGGAGGTACATATGGAAAATATATATGGTATTTTAGGAGGAGACAATAGAAATATTAAATTATCCAGATTACTTGCAAAAGAAAAAAATATAGTATATACTTATGGCTTAGAGAAGGCAGAAGAAATAAAGAATATTAAAAATATTAATATTTGTACGAACTTAAAAGAAATGATAGAAAAAACAAACAATATCATCAGTGCAATTCCATTTTCAAAAGATGGAAAAAATATTAATATGCCTTATAGCAAAGAAAAAATAGCGATTCAAGATTGCATAAAACTAATGAAAAATAAATTATTAATAGCAGGACAAATATCAGAAGAAACAAAAGATATAGCTCAAAAAAATAATTGCAAAATAATTGATATAATGAAAAAAGAAGAAATAGTTATATTAAATACGATTGCAACAGCAGAAGGAACGATTCAAATTTTAATGGAAAACACAGAAACAATACTTCAAGGATTAAATGTGTTAATTTTAGGATTTGGAAGAGTTTCAAAAACTTTAGCTCAAAAGTTAAAACTATTGCAAATGAATGTAACTTGTGCTGCAAGAAAAGAAAGTGATATAGCTTGGATTGAAACATATGGTTACAATTTTATTAATATAAATAATATTAATGGAAAATATTCTGAATATGATGTAATAATAAATACAGTACCATCAAAAATTATTACAGAAAAAGAAATGGTATATATAAATCAGAAAACATTAATAATAGATTTAGCATCATATCCAGGAGGAATAGATTTT
>CAJFQT010000050.1 GCA_904419095.1 uncultured Clostridia bacterium
ATAATACCAATTTTAGGATTACTGTTAATGCATTTAATAATTTCAATAGTAAATTTAAAAAGTTTAAAAGCAAGAGAAATAATTTGTGGAAAGCCAAGAATTTTAATATATCGTGGAAAAATTGATGAAAAAGCATTAAAAAAAGAAAGATTTACAATAAATGAATTACAAGAAAGACTAAGAGGAAATAATATTATAAACATATCTGATGTAGAATATGCAATATTAGAGACTAGTGGACAAGTAACTGTAATACAAAAACCAGAAAAAAGAAACACAATACCTGAAGATTTTAATATTTATCCAGAATATGAGGGAATAACTTATGATTTAGTAGTAGACGGAAAAATTATGGAAAAAAATTTAGAAGTACTTGGAAAAGATTATCAATGGCTAGAAAGGGAATTATCAAAAATGAATATAAAACCAGAAGAAGCTCTTATTGCTACTTTAGATGGTAAAGGAAAAATATTTTGCCAGAAGAAAGGAGAATAAGAAATAAATGAAAAAAGAACTAATTATTTGTATTATTATAATAATTTTAATAATATTAGGAAATATATTAACAGAAAAATATACAGCAAACTCTGTAAAAAGCATATTAGAAAGTCTAAGTGAATTACGAGAAGAAATTATAAATAATTTTGAAAATATAAACAGAGAAGAAAGTTTGGAAAAAGTTAAAAAAATTGAAGAAGATTGGAAAAAATATTATTATCTACTTGCATATTTTATTGAACATGATGAATTAGAAAAGATAGAGACTAGCTTAATAGGTATTGAAAGCTATATAGAAGCAGAAGAATACGGCGAAGGAATTGCAAAAATAGATGAATCAGTATTTATTTTACAGCATATTGAAAAGAAATATAGAGTGAGTTTGCAAAATGTATTTTAAGACTTAAAAAACATATTTATATATCAACTCTGAGATTAATTATTAATATGCAAGACTGAATTTTAACTTGGTTTTAAAACAATTTTTATAAAAATTGTTTTATGACTTGAATATAATAAATAATTATGTTATATTATTAACATAATTATTTATAGTTAAAACGAAAATTTATTTTCACTATTTTTTAAAAATTTAAATTATATTATATCTAAAATATTTTCCATATATATATCAATAAAAAATTTTCAAAAAAACTGAATATAAAAGTTATTACTAATATAGATTTAATTTGTTCTTTATATCAAATTTTATAAAATAAACTATTATATAAAACTTAAAATCTATGATTTTTTTATCATTAAAATATTAAGACATTTAAAAAAAATATTTCAATCATTAATTTTTTAAAATCAAAAATTATTAAAACTCATTATTAAAGTATTAAATTAAACTTTAAAATTTATTAAATTCTAAACCAATTTATCAATTTTTAAATTCCAAAGTTCAAAAATAATTAAAAATTAAATAGTGAAATTTAATTATAAATAATTATAAATAAAAATACAAGGAGGAATTGAATGGAAGAAAAAAGCATTTTAAACCAGAGAGAAAATACTAAATTATTGTCTCCCAAATTAGATATTATATTCCAAGCGTTATTTGGAGAAATAGGTAGTGAACGAATAACAAAAAAATTTTTAGAAGCAATTCTAGATAAAACATTAGAGGAAATAGATCTAAGTGGAAATATAGTACTTAGAAGAGAAAATATTGAAGATAAAATGGGTGTACTAGATATATTAGTAAAAATCAATAAAGAAGAATACTGCAATTTAGAAATGCAATTAATAGAAAAGGACAAATTACTAGAGAGAATATTATATTATTGGGCAAGAATTTATACAAAAAACTTAAAATCAGGGAAGGACTATGCAAACTTGAAAAAGACTATAGAAGTATTAATTGTAAATTTTGAAATAAATGAATTAAAAGAATTAGAATATCATAGTAGATGGAAGATAATAGAAGAAAAGAATAGAAAATTAGTGTTGACAGAAGATTTAGAAATACATATAATAGAAATACCAAAGATATATAAATTAGATGGAAAAGAAGAAGAATTAACAAAATGGTTATATTTCATAGAAAACCCTGAAAGTAAGAAGGTGGAGGAATATATGAAAGAGAATAATGAAATGAAAGAAGCAAAAGAAAAATTAAAGGTTATGAGTGAAGATGAAAGAATGCAAATATTAGCTGAATTAAGAGAAAAAGCAATACGAGACGAGAAAGCTATAAAAAGATTTGCAATAAGAGAAGGTTTGGAAGAAGGTAAGAAACAAGGAATCAAACAAGGAATCAAACAAGGAATCAAACAAGGAATCAAACAAGGAATGAAAGATGGAATAAATAAAGGAAAAAAACAAGAGAAAAAAGATATAGCAAAAAAAATGAAAGAAAAAGGTGTTAATATTAAACTTATACAAGAAATCACTGAATTAACAGAGGAAGAAATAAATTTATTATAAAATCAGAAGGTTAAAGAAGGATTAAGATTAAAAAATAGGAAACAAAGAAAGAAATAATAAAATTTCTTTCTATATTTCCTATTTTTTATTGCTTTTTCATTTTAGGTTTTGATATTAAAGCAGCCAAATATCCAAAAAATACAGCAGCAGCAATACCACCAGCAGCAGCTTTTACACCACCTGTAAAAGCACCAATTAAACCTGATTGCTTAACACCCTCAATAGCACCTTTAGCTAAATTATATCCGAAACCAGTTAAAGGGACAGTTGCACCAGCACCGGCAAAGTCTACTAAATATTGATAGATTCCAAGACCTCCAAGAATTGCTCCTGTAGTTACAAATATGACTAAAATTCTTGCAGGAGTCAGCTTAGTTTTATCTATTAATATTTGACCAATTACACAGATAAGACCACCAACTATAAAACACTTTAATAATGATGAAATTTCAAAAACATTAGCCCAATCTATTTCCATAATTTATCATCCTTTCTTTTAATATAAAAACTGAACAAGTAGAAAATTATATTTCTATACTAATTGCATGAGCAATTCCAGGAATACTTTCACCTTGTTGGGAACTAGTTGAATTCATCAATGCACCTGTTGCAATTAATAAAATTCTTTTCATTTTCCTTGCACGTAACTCTTTAAAAAGATATCCAGAAAATACTGAAGCACAACAGCCACAACCACTACCACCTGAATGGGTATCTTGTTTCAATTTATCAAAAATTAAAATACCACAATCATTATAATTAGATTTAATGTTATATCCTTTTGAAGCCATAATGTCTAAAACAATTTCTTTTCCAACATATCCAAGATCACCGCTAATAATTGCATCATAGTAACTAGGATTTCTACCACTATCTAAAAAATGAGTAGTTAATGTATCACAAAAGGCAGGAGCCATGGCAGCCCCCATATTATTGCCATCTTTTATTCCCATATCAACAATTTTTCCAGGAGTAATCATAGTTATATATGGACCAGAACCAGTTTTAGAAAGAATAGCACTTCCGGCACCTGTAACAGTCCATTGTGAAGACTGTGGACGTTGGTTTCCAAGTTCTAGTGGAAAACGAAATTGTTTTTCAGCACTACAAAAATGACTAGATGTTGCACAAAGTGTATTTTCAGCAAATGATTCTGTACAAATTGCTGCTAAAGACATTGATTCAACAAAAGTAGAACAAGCTCCAAATACACCAAAAAATGGAATTGAAAGTTCTCGAAGTCCAAAACTTGAAGAAATACATTGGTTAAGTAAATCACCAGCAAAACAACAATCTATCTGAGCAGAAGAAATTCCAGATTTAGCTATAACAGTATTAACTGTTTCTTTAATGATTTTGCTTTCGGCTTTTTCCCAAGTTTTTTCTCCCCAAAATTCATCATCAATACATAAATCAAAATATTTACCCAAAGGGCCTTGAGCTTCCTTTGGACCGACAATACTGGCACAATCTACAATCGTAGGTGGTGAGTCAAAAGAATAAGTTTGATTACCAAGTTTTTTCAAAATATTACCTCCTATAATTTAAATAATAATTTTTATACTAATGTTATAGATTCAGTTGCAAAAATCATATAAATGATACCAATTAAAATTGAAGCAGAGATACCAAAAACTAAAACTGGTCCTGCAACTGTGAACATTTTTCCACCAACACCCATTACATATCCTTCTGATTTATATTCCATAGCAGGAGATACAATGGAATTGGCAAAACCTGTTATTGGAATTAAAGAACCTGCACCAGCAAATTTGCCTATTTTATTAAATAAGTTAAGACCTGTTAAAAATGCAGCAATACCAATTAAAATTATTGAAACTATTGTTCCAGAAGTTGCAATATCAAAACCGCGTTCTTTACATATGTTAGATATAATTTGACCAAGTGTACAAATAAGTCCACCTACCCAGAAAGCATTGAAACAGTTTTTTAGTATAGGAGAATTAGGTGATTTCTGCTCAACGTATTGTTGATAAGTTTGCTTTGATTCTAAAGGGTTCATGGATTAAGACTCCTTTCTGTTTAAATCTAATGTAAAACTTAAGTCTAAGTCTACAAAATATTCTACTATTTTGTTACCGTCAATTCTTGCTCTTTGTTCTATTATTGTTACTGTATTTAAATAGTCTATTGTTTTTGATGCTTCACCTATAGCTTTTACTATGGCATCTTTCCAAGATACATCAGAGTTTCCAGTTATTTTTAAGTGTTTTTCAATATTCATATTTTACCTCCTAAAATTTTATTTATGAGTATTTTTTCCGGTTTTTGAAAAATTATACTTTTTGGTCCGCATAAACTTAAGAAATATATGTTTTGAAAATATGAATGGCTCATTCCAAAATTTAAGATATTCTATGCGAAATTTTCGGCACCCTTTCTGTGTTAATTTTCTTGGAGAAGAAAATTCCACGAACATTTTCCAAAAATTTCGCAAAGAATATCTAAAATTTTTCCAATCACACATTCATATTTTCAAAACATATATTTCTTAAGTTTATGCTACTCTACTAGATCACTAGATTAATGTGTTAATTGATATTTACTAATGTAAAAAATAATGTTAAAATTTGAAATGTATAGGAGGGATGATTGTGATTGATAGAGCAAGAGAAATAGCTTTAAAAATTATTGTGAAGATTGAGAAAGATGAAGGTTATTCAAATTTGGTGATAAATGAAGTTATTAATGAAAATAGAAATAGTTTGTCAGATAAAGATGTTGCATTTATTTCAGAAATTGTTTATGGTGTTATTACTTGGAAGATAACATTGGATGAGATAATAAAAAAATATTCGAAAATAAAATTGAAAAAATTATCTATTTGGATTTTAAACATACTTAGAATGTCAATTTATCAAATTGTATTTTTAGATAAAATACCAAAATCAGCAGCTGTTAATGAAGGTGTTAATTTAGCTAAAAGATATGGACATAAAGCAAGTTCAAATTTTACAAATGCAATATTAAGAAAGGTTGAAAAAAAAGACTATAAAGAATTGTTCGAAATAAAAGATGATGTAGAAAGAATTTCTAAAACCACGTCGATGCCTATATGGATAATAAAAGAATTGAATAAAAATCGAAATATAAAAGAAGTAGAAGAAATATGTATAAACTTAAATAAAAAACCAAAAATAAATATTAGAGTAAATAAGTTAAAAACATCAATTCAAGAAGTAGAAAAAATTTTAACAGAAGAAAAAATACAATATAATAAAATATTAGAAGAAATGCCAGAATTTTTAGAAATTGAAAAAATTAAGGATATAGAAAATAACAAATTTTTTAAAAAAGGTTATTTTACAGTGCAAGATGTTTCAGCAGGGTTGACCGTAAAAATTTTATCTCCAAAGCCAAATGAAATAGTTCTAGATGCATGTTCAGCACCAGGAGGAAAAACAACATATATTGCTGAAATTATGGAAAATAAAGGAAAGATAGTTGCAGGAGATATTTATGAACATAGATTAAATTTAATAAATGAAAATTGTGAGAGATTAGGAATAAGTATAGTAGAAACAAAGCAAATAGATGGAACAATATTCCAAGAAGATTTTTATCAAAAGTATGATAAAATATTATTAGATGTACCTTGTTTAGGAATTGGTGTTATTAGAAGAAAACCAGATATAAAATGGCAAAAAACTGAAGAAGATGTAAAAGAAATAATAAAAGTTCAAGAGAATATTTTAAAAAATTGTAGTAGATATTTAAAACCTGGTGGAGAATTAGTATATTCAACTTGCAGTATCCTAAAAGAAGAAAATGAAGATATAATAGAGAAATTTTTGAATGAAACAAATAATTTCAAAATATTTGATTTAGAAAATGAAGTAAAAGAATTTAAAAAATATGTAACTAAAAAAGGTTTTTTATCCATAAAACCAAGTGAAAAAAATGATGGATTTTTTATATGTAAATTAATAAAAAAGTAATATTACAATTATATTACATTTAGATTACATTTTAAGCAACCATATTGACTTTTGGGTAAAAAAATATATACTAAAAGAGTATTGAATTGCAGAATTTTCAATATTATGAAAAAATATGAAGAATTTTTTAAGAAAAACAGTAAATCATAAGAATATAAAAAAATAAGGAGCAAAAAATGTCTAGTTGTTTAGGATTATATATTAATGAAAATATAATTAAATATGCAAAAGTATCAAAAGATAAAGACAATATTAAAGTCGAATCTTTTGGTGTGAATTTTTATGAAAAACTAGAAGAGGGAATTAAACAAGTAATAGATGAAACCTATAGTTATAAAACACCAATAAGCCTCAATATGTCTGAAGAAACATATCAATACTTCAGTATGTATTCTTTAATAAACAAAAAAGACTTACCAAAAGCAATAAAAACAGAATTTGAAGCATATTGCGGAGATAGAGGATATAATCCAAATGTTTTTGAAACCAGATATGCAATGATAGAAGATTTACAAGAAAAAGAAAAAATAAAAGTAATTCATGTAAGTAATAATAAAATTGATTTAAATAAAAGATTACAATTATTACAAGGGTTTAAAATATCTGGTATGTTCCCAATTGGAATGTCAATACCTAATTTAAATGAATTTGAAGATAAAGAAAATGCATTAATAGTAAATATAGAAGATAAAACAACAATAACGACAATTATGGACAAAAAAATTTATGATGTTAAAATTTTAGATATAGGAAGTCAAGATTTCTTAAGCAAAATAAACCTAAAAGAAAATTCATACTCTAAATCATATGAAATATGCAAAGAAACTACAATATACACATCAGAAGGAAAAGAATTAGGAGAAGAAACAAGCTATTTAGAAGATATTATGCCAACATTATATGAAATAGTTGGACAAGTTAAAAAAATATTAAATGAAAGTTTAGAAAAAATAGAAAAAGTATATATAACAGGAACTGCAGCTCTAATAAATAATATAGACTTATATTTTGAAGAGTATTTAGAAAATGCAAAATGTGAAATATTAAAACCAAGTTTTGTAAAATCAACTCAAGATATTAATATAAAAGATTATATAGAAGTTAATTCAGCGATTTCAATGGCGTTAATGGGATTAGGTGTTGGAATTAAAGGGATGAACTTTAGAGAAAACACACTACTAGACCAATTAAAAGATGCATTAAAGGTTGATATTAATCCAGATAAAAAAGGAAAAGAAAAAAGATTAGCAGGAAATTTGTTGACAAATGACTTGTCACAGCCATTAGATTCAACAGAAAAGGCACTATTAAGAACAGCGGTAGCATTGCTTATGTTATTTATAATATATAGTGGTTTTTCTACATTAATAAACAATCAAATGGAATCAAAAAGTACTCAAGCTCAAGCTTCAATCAGTCATACAAATAGTCAGATACAATCTGCTAATTCAGACAATGATAAAGTAAAAGCCATAACAAGTGAATACACAACAATGATACAAAATCTACAAGAAATAAATGATAAAATTGCAAATACAAATAAAGTTAAGAAAGCAATTCCAAATCTATTAACAGCACTAATGACTGGAATGCCTGAAGATGTACAAATCACTTCTATAAAAAATACATCAGATACACATATAGAAATTGTTGCACAATCTAGAAATTATGGTCAATTAGGATTTTTAACAGCAAAAATAAAAACAGATGGAATATTACAAAAAGATACAGTGGTTTCAACAGCAGGAGAAAAGAACAATGATATAATTACAATGAAGATAGAAGGTGATTTACCATGAAAAAATTATTGATTTTAATAGTTATAGCTTTACTTACAGTATTAACTGTTCTTACAATGGTAAAAGGATTATCAATTGGTTCTTTAGAAATTTTAGGAATTCAAGGAATGAAAGAAAAAAATGAAGAGTTAGATGGGGAAATAACAGAAGCAACAAAATTAGCTAGTACAGATTTTCCAAAGGCTTTATCAAACTTAGAAACAAGTGGCAAAGAATTAGAAACGCAAAAGCAGAAATATTTAGATATGACAACAGTTAGCACAGACAGCCAAGTTCAGCAAGCAAGTCAATTAACAAAATATGAGTTAGAAAAACTATATATACAAGTAGATGAACATGCAAAAGCAGAAGGTGTAAATGTTACTATGGAAATAGTATCAAGTAATGCAGTATCTGATGCATACAACCTTAACTTCACAGCAGTTGGGTCATATATAGGGGTAACAGATTTTATTGCTGATATAGAGGATGATTCAACATTAGGGTTCAAAATAGAAAATTTCGCGATGGAAGCCGATGCTGAAAGTGGAGTAAAAGCAACATTTGAATGTAAAGATATAATTATAAATGGAATAACAGAAGCAACAACAGAAGAAGATGCAGAAAATACAACAGATAATACAACAGGAAATACAACTAACAGTACAACAAACAACACAACAAATAGTACAACAAACAATACAACAAGTAACAGCACAAATTCTACAAACACAACCAATAGTACAAATACAGCAGACTAAAATGTAAAGGAGTAGAAAAATGGCAAAAAATGTGATTAAAGAAATAATTATAGTATTATTACTTGCATTAGCTATTATTTTAATATTAGGTGTATTGCTATATAGATATACATCATATAACAAAGTATTACCAGAAGAAGTATCATATACAATACCAGAAAATATTAAACAAGAGCTGGCAACTTCAACAAATCCAGAAGCAGAACAACCAATATTAACATATGAGGTAACAGCTTCTGATTTGAAAACGTATCAAAGAACAAAAGAATATGTACAAGGAAGAAGAGATCCATTTGCGTCAGTAGAAGATACTACAACACAAAATGCAACAAGTGAAAATACAGCAACAGGAAGCCAAACAACAGGAAATACAAATTCTTCTTCATCAAGTTCATCAAACTCATCAAGCTCATCAAGTAGCAATTCAAATGCAGAGGATGAGAGATTCTTCCCAGATAAGGGAACAAAATAAGTTATTAACATT
>CAJFQT010000051.1 GCA_904419095.1 uncultured Clostridia bacterium
GGTTTTTCTTCTTCGTCTGGAGTTGGTGTTTCTTCCGGTTTCTCTTCCGGTTTTTCTTCTTCGTCTGGAGTTGGTGTTTCTTCCGGTTTCTCTTCCGGTTTCTCTTCCGGTTTTTCTTCTTCATCTGGAGTTGGTGTTTCTTCTGGTTTCTCTTCCGGTTTTTCTTCTTCGTCTGGAGTTGGTGTTTCTTCCGGTTTCTCTTCCGGTTTTTCTTCTTCGTCTGGAGTTGGTGTTTCTATTTCTTCTTTATTAGTCACATCTTCAAATAAATTAATCATTGCGGCCGTAATAAAATCTCTACCATCTCCATAATTTTCAGTTGCAACTAATTTTATATATTGAGAATTAAACGATTCATTAAACACCACCATTTTTGCTTCAGAATTATCTGCCCAATTTGCTATTGTAGCTGCTTCAATCCAATCTCTTCCGTCCATACTTACAAATATTTTACCATCTTTAATTCTACCATTATTTCCAAATTGTCTTGGAACATACTGTAATGCTGATAAATATTTTGGCTCATCTAATTTTATTATAATATATCTTTCGGAATCATCACCATTCCAACTACTATGCCAAATAGTATTAATATTACCATCAATTGCATTTTGTGCTTGCTCATTATGTCCTGGTTCTTCACTAGAAACTTGGAAAACAGACAATTTATCAATAGAAATATATTTTTGTGTATTTAACTGATTATCTTCTGTAAAACTGTAAATTAATTCATCGCTAGGTAAGTATACTCCTGTTGCCCTTACTCTTACTACAACTTCTTTATTACCTGTTAAATCTGGTATTTGTTCTTTAAAAGATATCCAACTACTATTATAACTATATCTCCATTCCATAATATCAGTAGCACCTATTAGTTTATTTTCTAAATCATTATTATAAAGGTTAGTTGGTTCTTCTCCTTTACTAATATCTATTCTATAAATATTTTCATCTTCGTAATCAGCACCTACTATATGAATTAAAATATCATTTTCAGCTGTAATA
This sequence comes from uncultured Clostridia bacterium, assembly GCA_904419095.1. Classification (GTDB taxonomy): domain Bacteria; phylum Bacillota; class Clostridia; order TANB77; family CAG-508; genus CAG-269. Next base: position 1,006 of record CAJFQT010000051.1, read on the forward strand.
CTTTCTATTTCTTCCTTTGTTAATTGTAATTTATGTTCATGTGTTTGAACCCATGTTATCTTGTCATCTAGACTATATTCCCAAGCAACTCCTACTCCATCAAAACGACTACTAAGCACTATTGCACCAGCATTTTCCCCATCAAATGAGAATGTAGCAAGTTCTGTATCTTCATTTCCTAACAAATAATTCGCAACTTCTCGTACTGCAGTTTGTTGTATTGTTTCATTGCTTGTAACTTGTGTCGCTTCTGTTAATGTTTTTGTTATTAACACATTAAGTGATACCGTATATTCTGTAGTTTCTATTGATGGTTCTATTAATTTTATTAGGTCATACATTGGAAGTGGATAATATTTTAAACTTGTCGCTATTTCTTGTGCAAGCATATATTTTTCTTCATCGTTTTTTGTATTATCATATTTATATAAATTCACTAATCCATACCAAGCATCAAAGTTAAGTGGTTGAATTTCAATAGCCTTTCTATATATATTATACAATTCTTTTTTATTATCTTTATACGTATTTACAAGTAACAATATTTTTTCCGATTTTTCATAATTATCAAAATCATTTAAAGCTCCTTGTGCTAATAAAATATAAGGCACAGGATATTGGCTAGCATAACTGCCATTTCCCCAACCATTTGGCATTCTAATTCTCAACTTTTCTGTTCTTGAAGATTGTTGCCAACCAGAAATATCATTGTATAAATTCCAAATTCCATTCCCATTATTATCTAAAGAATAATATATATAAGCTGCATGTCCTGGCTGACCTACAACACTTGAAGGAACACCATAAGAACCCCATATGTTTGAACCTGTCTTTGAAAGTGCTCCACACACTCCACCTTCTTCAAATACAATCCATAATTTAGGATACCCTGTTTGATATGTAATATCATATTTTGATAAATTATATTTTTTATTCCACTTTTCAAAATTTACCGAATCATAATATTCACTTTTAGAATAATCATAAGCAAAAGTATACTCTATATAACTATATGGATTTCTACTACCATTTTCTGTGGTATATGTATTTAGCCATTCGATTTCTTCATCATCTATAATATTATTCATAACAAAACGCATTTCTTCAACACTTAAAGATTCAAATATTTCATTATCTAGTTTCCCTTCTTGATGCATTTTCTTATATATTCCATAACGAACAATCGCATTAGAGTTGTTTGGATCATTAGGATTATTAGTCATTCCACCTGCCCATAAACCAACATTTGTTGAATGGGTTAATGATAAAGTAATCATCATTCTAGAATATAAATCTTTTAAAACTGTTCCATTGGCAGTTATTTCTCCATTTTTTAAGTCTTCTTTATATGTATTATATAATTGAGAAAGAATATTTAGTGATTCTATGTATTTACCATCTGGCTCTCCTCCAACTATATAAAGGCAAAGATTATCAACATCATTCATTAACCATGAAATAGCATTATAATTTTCATCGCTATATTTTACAAATTGTTGTAAAATTTCATATCCCACATTTTTTACAAATTCTCTTTGTAGTAATACTAGTTCATATTCTCCTACTATTTCTTGATTAACTGAATATGTCATAATTTTTTCATCATATTCTTCTACATTTTTAATAAAATCCACTTCCGTTTTATCTTCCACATAGTCTTCTCTAATTAATTTAGCATCTGCAAAAACAGTTTCATCATACCAACTAGACCAAAAATCTCCAGGATATTCTTGGTTTTCATCAGCAACTAATTTTAAATAATTTGCACCTTTAATATTGATTTTTATAAATGGTGCATCACTCCACCCATAAAGAATATCTGACTGATATTGTTCTTGCCAGTATTCTCCATCATTTGATGTATAAATATAAAATTTGGCTCCTGTATTAAAGTAGTCACTTTGCTCACTTGCATCAACACCAATATACGAAGTAAAGTAATCATAATTATATTTGCTTAAATCATAAACGACCTCTGATGTAGCCCAAGCACATATTCCTTTTAAAAACGGTATTGATTTTCCATTAATTTTTAGTGTAATAAAATCACTTTCTTGATTTTTATCTAAAATTATTGAATGTCCACTTTGAGCAAATGATTTATCATTAAGATAAGTAATATCTGATAAATATATATTATCAGCATCTACTTTTGTCTGCGATGTTGTTGCATAACTACTAATTGCAGTTACTAGAATTATTATAATTGCAATTCCTAATATGAATAATGTTTTTCTTTTTATTTTTAGCATACTTTTATCGTACACCTCCTTTGTATAAATAACATCATTCATATTTTATCATGTTTACATAACAACTTCAATACATTAGAGTATTTTACATTTTGGTAATTTATTCCTCTTTTATTTTATTTTTTTATACCTTGTTTTGTAATTTCATTATTTTACTATGTAATAATTCTGCGTCATTTAAATTTTCTTCTATCTTATATTTATTTCGATTATATATTACTTTTCTAATTATATTGTCATACTTATTACTTTCTACAAATCTTCTTATTAAATTATCTTCAAAGCTATCTCTTAATGTCCACCAATATCAATAAATATTGCTTTTGTCATAAATTTTAATTACTTAATATGATATTTCCTAAATTATATAACTACTCTTTATCTGTTTATCATTTTATAGTATGTTATTAAATCAGAAGTTTCAAATTCTAGTTTATTAAGCGTATTTTTCATTATCTCATTTTCTACACCAACTAAATCTGTGATAAAATTACATTCTTTTTCATTTTTCTCAAGTTCTTTTAATAGTGACCTAAATATTCCCTGTCCTCTAAATTCACTCTTTATATATGCTTGTGATAAGTATATTCCTTTTCCACAATTAGCCCAATAAACATATGAATATAATATCATACCTGCAATCTCCCCATCAATTTCTGCAATAATTGATTTACAAATCTTATCTTCAAATAAATCTTTATCAATTCTTGTTTCAAATGTACTATCATTTAGTCCAGATAAAATATTTATTTCTTTATTTGCATTTAATATAAATTCTCTATCTTTTAACTCTGCCTCTCTAAAAATCATAACATACACCTCCGCTATTTAAGAAATTTACTAATACAGTTTCTTATTTCTTGTTTCTGTTCTTCAAAATTAAATTTTGTTACTGGTATTCTTCCTATCATGTCCATCTTCATAAAATGATTTAATGTATCAAATGCTTGTAATGTATTTTCTGTACCATTTCCGCTTCCACCTGCACAAGCAATTGAAATGAATTTTTTTCCTTTTATTTTTGAACTATCATTAAATGCATCACATCTTTTTAACCTATCAAAAAATGTTTTTGCACTTTCACTCATTTCCCAAAAATAAACTGGTGTTACAAAAATATATCCATCATATTCATTCATTGTATTATAAATTTTATTAAAATCATCATCTATAATACATTTATGTTTTTCTAAACAAATCCCCCAGCCTCTTTTTCCACAAGCCAAACATCTTTTAATATTTTTGTAATTCATGCATATATGTTTAGATTTTATACTCTTTTTATCCAACTCGTTTATGCATTCTTCTCGATTATTCTTTTCTCTTCGAATCTTGCCTTATCTTTTTGCACTACTTTAATGAAATTTTGCCACTCCCATAATTAAATCTTCAAATGTCATATTTTTTTAAATTTTCTATATATTCTTTAATGCTAACATCATTTATATCTTCAGGTTTCAATTTACAATATTCCATAATTTGTTTTTCTATACCTAAAGAACACTCAATTAAATGATTTGCTTTTTCCTCATTCGACCATACTGACAGTGGTTTATTTTTATATCTTAATTTTGCATCTTCTAATCTTTCCTTTATACTTACTACTCCATCTGGTGCAACTCTTTGGTCACAATAAGCACAAATTTTTCTTTCATAAGAATTTGATTTCAATGTTTCCTCATTTTTTCTTGATCTTTTTCCATCTAATATGGTTAATTCCTGTTCAGTTAATCCTTCTTGTTTTCCAATTTCTAAATTAATTTCATGGTCATTAGTTCCATACTTATCAAAGTATTTCTTTCTTATCTTTAAAAATTCTTCATCTTTTGAAAAATCTTCTGGTATTTTAACTATATTTCCCATATCATGTAATAAACACACTCTAATAATTGCTTTTACATCTATTTCTGGGCCATTCCAATTATCAATTATTACATTGCTACATGCTGCTACTCTTAACATATGCATTTGTAAATTTTCTGGTAAATGATATTTATTATAAATCTTTACAATGTTCATTATGTAACACCTCCTATTTCACGTTTCTATTCAATACGCTTCTTAATAATATATCAAATTTAATTTCTTCATACATCCCCTTGATGGCTCATTATGTTTATATTTTAATAATTATAATTTGTATTGACAATTCATTTTTTAATATAAATTCCCATAAAGCTTTTTTTCTATAGTCTAACGGTTATATTTTCATTTAAAACTATAACATTCCATTCCTTAGTTAAAATATTAAACTGTTCTTTATTAAATAATCGAAAATACTTTCCATAATCATAGTAAAAATTTTTTTCAATTTCTTTAGTAGTTTCTTTTACATAACCTTCATTTTTATCAGAATTCATTCTTCCTATAAACAAACCATTGGATTTTAAGATTCTATGTATTTCTCTAAATATCTTTATAGTACTTTCCATATCAAAATAATAAATTGATAAATTAGCATTAATTAAACCTATTGAATTATCTTCAAATGGTAATTTTTCTTTAATCTCAATTTACATAGTTTTACTGTTTGGTATTAATTCCTTCAATTTATTTTAGGCTGTATCTGAAATATCACAAGATATAACATCAAATTCTTTATGCAATAACCACTTTGTATCTTGTCCTATACCACAGCCTAAATCTATTGCTTTTTTAGATTCTGCTTCCATTATTTTCTCACTATATTTTTCCATCCAATTATCTTTCATAAAATCTGTTTTATTATTCTTTATATTATCTTCCCAATACTCATTATTCCAATAATCTTTACTGTTTTCTAACATAATCTTTTTCCTCAATTATTTCATTTCTACAATATTTCAATTATCCATACACCTACACATAAATGAAAAATACTTTTTCAAATACTTTTTTCTGCCTACACTATATCATAGATTTATATTTTCCTCAACAAAATCATTAAATTTCGCACTAAATATATTGGATCTTTAGGCAAAAAATAAAGCACCTATCTTACAAGGCACTTTACTTAGGATTTTGTTTTCTCCATTGGCTTGCATTCATCTCAAACAATTCAGCATTAATAATAAGGCCCCTCAGAGTTTGCACTCTTTTGGGTCCTTTTCCTTTAGAGAAGAAGAAATTTCTTCAGTAACAGTTCAAAATCGGTGATTTCTTTCATGAGATTGTCCGGCAAGTCTTTTAACTTTTTGTTTTTTCTTTCATCAGAAATCCGGTTGTTTATAAACGCATATAACAACGCTAATCCAACAGATATCTTGCGATCAGAATCTAACATTCTACATATCGAAGTCCCATAATTGGTAATAATGGTCAAATCCATTTCCATAGGCATTTTCGTCGTCTTCCAGTATTTTAAAACTTGGAATAAATCAACATATGCCTCATATCCCTTCTTCTCTGGTAAACCTGCAAGAAAATTTTTTAGGTCTTCCTCAAGCCGTTCCTTGTTCTGTCTTATTTTCTCTAATAGGATTTTTCTTTTTTTCTTCATTTTTTGAGCTCCTTTCTAATTTACAATGCAACTCTCTTGTGAACTAGGTTTATACCTATAATACTTAATTATTGTATCACAAATTTACATAGACTTCAATATCACATTTACAGCTGTGGATTTAATTTAGTCAAAAATCTTGACTCTTGCCGAAATATATCTTATAATATAATTACATTTAGAGTTGCACATCGAAAGATGTGGAAGTTGTTTTTTCAAAGACTGGGGCAGCCTAGTCTTTTATGTGCTTTATTAATATTCGATTGTTACCATCTCTAAATTTGCTATTGATCTAACTTTTAATCCTAATATTCTATAAATTGCATATATAACTCCTCCATGTGTTACAACTAGAATCTTTTCATCACTATAGTTACTTTTTATCATTTCTAAAAAACTTAAAATACGACCATCAAATTCTTCAAATGTTTCTCCATTTGGTGGAACCGTTTTATTATGCATCAAAAATTGCTTTTCATCAGTATTAGGAGTATTCTCCCAATCTCCCAGTCCTCTTTCTTTTAATCTTTCATCATAAATTACATTTAAATATGGAACTAAAATTTCAGCAGTTTGCTTTGTCCTTTTTAATGGAGAGCAAAAAGAAATATCAAAATCAGCTGGAAAGTTTTTTGACTTTTCTTCAGTATCCTTTAATCCTTTTTTACTTAATTCACAATCTACTTGCCCTTGAAGTAATCTTTTTTCATTATAAATACTTTCTGCATGACGAATTAATGTCAACTTCATATTTATCCCATTCCTTTTCTCTGTTTACTTTATATTTTTATTTATTCCAATTTAATACTTTTAATATTTCATTATGAATCTTTCCATTTGTTACAAGTAGAGTATCTATTTTTTCTCGATTATTTCCTTTTAAATTAGTTATTTTTCCACCAGCTTCCGTTACAAATAACTTTCCTGCTGCTGAACTTAACCCTACACTCGGTTTTACATTTAATACTCCATCAATTTTTCCTGATGCACACCAACATAGTTCTATTGCTCCTGATACAATCAATCTAAGTCCTCTAACTTTTGATGCTAATTTTTCTTCAATATATAAAACATCTTTTATATGTTCATCATTATAATGTGAAGTTAAACAAAATGAAATAATACTATTGCTTAACTTATCATGATTAGAAACTTGTAACTTCTTTCCATTACAAAAAGCCCCTTTTCCTTTCAATGCATAATATATATCATTTTGATTATAATCAAAAACTATCCCTAAGATTGTTTCATCATTCTTTTTTAATGCAATTGATGTTGAAAATAATGGGATTCCTGTTGCAAAATTTATTGTTCCATCAATTGGATCTATATACCACTCATATTCGCTCTTATTTTTTTCTTCTCCACATTCTTCTGAATAAATTGAATGTTCTGGGAACCTCTCTTTTATAACCTTAATTATATTCTTTTCCATATATAAATCAATTGCTGTAACAATATCATTTCCTTCTTTATTTTTTATGTCTATATCTCCTATATTTTTTGAATCATTATATATTTTTAGTATTTTTTCCTTCATATCTTTAATTAGATTAAAATCAATATTCATAAATTATTTTCCTCCATAATTATATATATTTACTTAATTTTTTATACGATATTTATTCAAAATAATAATCTACTTGTATATTTTCTTCTAAAACTGATTTAGTAATTAGTCTATGCTAATACCATCTCCTACATTATCCCAATCTATTTTTATATTTTCAAATTCTTCATTTTTGAAATCATTTAACCTTTTATAATCATTTTTTTCAATATCAGATTTTTCAATTACTATTGACTCTAACACTTATAAATAAATTTTCTCTACCACACTTTTAAATAAAAGTTTTTAATGATTTTACAATCTTACCATCTTCATATAACACATACAAAGATAAATAAATTTCTAAAGGTGTATTTAATCATTTACATTTCTCCTTTTCATCTTAAATAACTATCTTTTCGCTTACACTTCTTATATTTTCCCTTACAGATAATGTATACTCATATTTATCCTCTATCTATAACACATTTTTATTGCTTTTACTTTTAATTATATACACTTCTGGCAATAAATCTTTATTAATCATAATTTTTCTCCATTCTGCTTAAAATTTTGGTAATTTTTCATTTATATTTACCCATATAACCAATTTAATATTTCTTTAGAAATGCTTAAATCCCCTCTACCTACACCAATTTCTATATCTGGTTTTGGACTTCCATGATAATCGCTACCACCACTTATATATAAATTATTATTTTTAGCGTAACAGGCTAAAACATTTCTTTGTTCTTGATTTGCTGATGGATGGAAACATTCTATACCATCAAGTTCTTTTTCTTTTCTTAAATCATTTATAAATTCAATTGTATCTTTAAA
>CAJFQT010000052.1 GCA_904419095.1 uncultured Clostridia bacterium
TTTCCAATTAGTTATATATGCCTTTTATGGTACGCTCCTTAATCCAATAGCAAAAAGATGTTTGTTGTTGGATTTTTGCAATTTCCTATAACTCAAAAAAAGCTTAATTAAACATTAAGCTTTTTTTGGATTCATATCTATATATTCAATTAATTTTGAAATATCCTTTATAGAAGATACTCTCTCTTCGACATTTCCAAATCCATATTCAGCCCATATAAAATCAATGTCATTGTTTTTTGCAGATATATAATCCGTATATGTATCTCCAACATATATAGCGTCTGTTATATTATTCCTTTTTAAAATTATACTTATATTATATTCCTTATCTCTTCCTGTTCTTCCAGAACATTCATAATCTTTGAAAATATGACTTAATTTATAAAATTTTAAAAATGCTTCGATATATCCATCTTGGCAATTGCTTACAATATATAACTCGCATTTTAAATTATACAATTTTTTTAATGTATTCAATGTATTTATATATAATGTTCCACCCTTTTTCTCTAAATACTTATTTTCTTCATTTTGGCACTCTGTCACAAAATTTTCACCTAGTTTTCTATTGTTTTTAAAGAGACAATTAATAATTTCTTCTTTTGTCATTCCCATTATAGATTTTATATTTTTTTCTTCTATCTCAATATTATATTTTTTTGCGACACTAATCCAAACAGTTGCAATTTCATCTACAGTATTCCATAAAGTACCATCTAAATCAAATATAATAGATTTTTCCACAGCTTCCTCCATATTTAACTAATTTAAAAAAATATTATACAAATAAATTAATATATGATTTTTCAAAATTTTCTAATGTATACTGTTCCTGCCAACTATGCTTTGGCATTACCCTTTTCTGATATTTTTTATTATTTATTATTTCTGATATTTTTTCTTTTAATTCAATAATATTATTTTTAAAAATATAATTAAACCCATTATTTAATGCAATTTCATTAAATGTTGGAATGTCATTTAAGATAGTGTATATTCCCATTGAAAGGGATTCTAGTGCTGAATATCCAAAGCTTTCCGATTTGCTTGGTAATATAGTTAAATCTCCTATTTTATATACTTCTGCCATATAATCAAATCTTATAATTTTTATATCAACATTATTATTACATGCTTGTTCTTTTAGTTCATCTACAAACTTAATATACTGTTTATCTAATCCTGTAAATATCACTTCTATTTTTTCTTTTTCCTCTTCATTTAATAAACAACAAGCATCCAAGACCATTTTAGGTTGCTTTTGTATAGGTTCTAATCTACTTGGAACTATTATCTTAATTTTATTATTAGTTAGTTTATATTTATCAATAATATCTTGTTTTGATTTACTTGTTTCTATTCTTTTTACATCTATTGCATGTGGAATAAACTTTACATCACAATATGTTAATTTTGAATATTGTTCAGCATAATATATTGAAGGTGCTACAAACTTAGTTAATTCATTGTCCTTATAATTACTCATTATTTCTAGCATTTTGTCATATGATTTATTTCCCCAAGCTAGTTTATACTCGAACGGATTAGTATGTATTGTAAAAATTCTTTTTTTAGTTTTCCAAGCTTCCAAAAATAATAATGAATTTAACTGTATAAAATCATATTTTTTTACATCAATTTCACTTTCAAGTTTTCGTGCTAATTTACTATATGCTTCATAATCTTCAAATCTCCCAAAATATTCTTGTACTATGTATTCATCTGCCTCACCTTCAATATTGAATAAATTTATATTAATATAATTTACTCCATTTTGTTTATGACTTATCCCAGAAAACATATATACATCTACTTCATGTCCTACTTGTACTAAAGATTGAGCTAAATCTATAACAAATCTTTCTGTACCACCAATTGCTTTATCCGAAATTGCCCAAGTACTAATCAATCCAATTTTCATTCTACTTACCTCACATATTTTCTATAATTAATTTTCTTTTTACTTCAAAACTTTCTGTTGTCGAAGTATCAAATTCGTTCTCATCTAAGATATAATCAATCCACTTCAAAGCATATTTTTTTATCAATTTTATTTTTTCATTTATATTTTCATTTTTATCCCTATAATATTCATTAACAAACGTATTTACTCCATCCATATCAACGCCATATGTTTTTGAGAAAAATAAATTTGCAATCAAGATAGATATATCACATATTGGATTTCCTTTTTTAGCGTCGTCAAAGTCGATTATACTAATCTCATCATCATTTATAAAAATATTATTTCTAGTTAAATCAAAATGTAATAATGAAATTTCGTCTTGTCCAATTTTATCATCATATTTTACACCTTTTAAATTATTTATCCCATCAAATTTAATATTATGAATTTTCTTTAATATATTAGCAATTTTCTTTATTATTTGATCTTCTAATTTTTTGTATTTATTTGACCAACCTATTTGATCTCCCTTAATAAAAGAATAAACTACCAAATAATTATCATCGTCAATTTTATAGTAATGCTTGTTATCCTTAGTTACAATTATTTTAGGAACATTGACTCCATTTTTATTTAAAGTGCAATGGATATTAACCATATTAATAGTATGTTTTAAACTTTTATATAATTTTGCAACAAATTTTCCTTGTTCTGTTTCAATCATATAAACATTTCCATCTGATGACTCATCGTTCTTTTCTATTTTAATAATATCATTAAAATAATTTGTTTTTAGTTCTTTTTTTATAACATTCATATTTATCTTATCTTTTAAAATTTTTACATCTCCTATAATTTCTTCTAAATCCAAAGATGGTATTTTTCTCAACTCTTCTTCTGATACTTCTCCATCAATATATAGGTTAATTAATTCATATTGTGTCATACAATATTCACATTCTTTATAATTTTCAAACACATTATATTTTGTGTCAAGCAAGATATTATCTAAATTTCCATCATTTTCTATTAAATTATTTTTATCATTTCCTATTAAACCACAAGGACATTGTTCAATATTTCCATATCCATCTATACTTAATATAAAATATGGTGTATAACACTTATATTTTCTCTTATTGCTCTTCATCATATCAATTAGTCTATTAAAATACATTTTTGAAGGCAATATTTCACTAAATTCATCATAATGTTCTTTTATTACGTTTTCAAAATGCTTTAGTTGTTCTTTGGAACATTCTAAAATATTTTTTGGTTCTCCTCTAACTGGTCTTGGAACAATTAAAAAATTCTTTGCACCTTTAAATCTATTTAAAATATCCAAAAATCTACCTGTATTATACTTAGTTAATACACAATTTATTTCTACCCCAAAACCATACTCTAGCATTAAATCAATATTATGTAATACTCTTTGTGTAACACTGACACTGTGTGTCCTTGCATAATTTGATTCAAAGTCAATTCCATCTAAAGAAATTTGAAAAGTTATATTTCCCATTTTTTTATATTCTTCTAAACTTTCTCTACTTATGTTTAATCCATTTGTTAGAATTTGTATTAATTTATATTTATTATGTATTTTCTTTACAAAAGCTAACAGATTACTATAAGTCGTTATTTCTCCTCCTGAAATTTTCAATATATCTGCATTGACAACTTCTTTACTTTTTTCTATTATATCACGTGATAAATCATAGAAGTCACTCATTTTTCTCGTATTTTCAAAATACTTCTTTACCATTAATGGTAATTCATTTATTTTTTCATACCATTCACTTGGTACACTTAAATTACCATTTTTGTCGCACTTAAGTGAATAACCTGACGGACAAAATCCTTCACAATAATCACATTTAAAATTACAAAATTCTTCTGCTATTCGTTGATCTTGATAAATGACTTTTTTCAATTTACTACTCCTCCATAAACTTTTTATATAGTTTTATATAATTGTTTACAATTTTTTCCACTCCATAAGTTCTAATTATTTCGTTTTTTACTTTATTTTTAATTACTTCATCGTTTTTTATTTTAATTGCTTTTTCTATTCCTTGTTTTATCTTATCAATATTTTTATCTACTATAAATATATTTTTTATTTTTCTACTTAAATATGGTATATTACCTGATTCAAATGCAACAACTGGTGTACCACAATAAGCAGATTCCAAACATACTTGTGAAAAACTTTCAGGCAATTCCGAAAAATTTAATGTCACATCTGATACTGAATAATAATATTTCAAATCTTTACTTTCTATCCACCCCGTATCAATAAAATTTTCAGGTAAGTTTTCTTCATTTGAAAATGGACCTATTATACAAATTTCTTTTTCCTTCATATTTAGTTTTTTTGCTAATTCGATTAAATATTTACCACCTTTTTCTTCAATTGGTCTACTTGGAAAGAATAAAATATGTTTATAATCTTTTAATATTTTATTTAATAATTTAGGTTTATCTAGTGTTCTTTTTATTTTTTCCTTTGAAATATCATAAAACATTTCTGTATTAATATGTCTTGGTATAACATAACAATCAACTTTTCCTTTTATAATTTTTCTATATTTATCATATACTGATTTTGCAAATTCAGATGGTGCTATTATAGCATCAAAATTTCCTCCAAGAGATTTATCCAAATGACTACCTTTTTCAGCTGTTGCAATTAATACGTCATGCAAAAAATACATTTTTTTAGCTTTTCCTTCTATATTTGGAAACGTAAAAGAACAACAATGAATATTTAATATATCTACTCTATCAATCTCTCTTGCTATCATTTCCATAATGTTTTCATCATTTAAGGTCACATACCTAACATTATCTTTTATAAATTCTCTTTGATTTGAATTAATACTTTTACTTAGAATTGTAACTTCTTCAACATCTGGTAATTTTATAAATTCTTTTGCTAAATTTGTTATTGTTCTTGCTTTTCCACCATATTGAAGGGGAAAAATTTCTGGTTCATCATCAAAAAAACTTATTTTCATAATTATTTTCTCCTATCTATTTTATAGTAAACCAATGATATGTTTTCTTTACCATATTCAGTTGCTATTGCTCTACCATCTTCTCTAACAATCGCCAACATCTGTTCCTTGTTTATATCATCATGCTGTGATTTGTAAACCGATATAGCATTAACTATTCCTTCTAGTTTATTCTCAATATTTGTTACAATTTCACTTAATTCAAATCTCTTTTTTATATCATTTAACCTATCTATATAAGATTTTTTACATCTTGCATAGGGATATTCCGGATAAAATATTATTTCGACTTTTGAATTTAATTTTGAATATTCATTAGTGATAGCATTATAAACCAATATATGATCTTGATGTTCTCCGATTCCCATTGGTATCATTAAAATATCAAGATGTTTTTCTGATATTAATTTTTCAATATTATAAATTATATTTTTTTGTATTTCTTTTAATGGTTTTTCTGTAATTTTTGTTGACTTTTCTTTCAAAGAAATAAAATTATAGTCCAAAATTTCTTCTATTGCAATTTTTGATTCTAATAATCTTAAATCTTCATATTCTTTTTCGTTTATACTTATATGTCCATTCCATGTAAAACTTTCTATCTTCATACATGAAAATATATTTAAAACAGTAACATTCATATCGTTTTGTATATACCCCATTGCTGATAAAGCAAAATCGTCTGGATGTGGTTCTATAACTAAAACATTTTTTGTTGCCTTTTTATTGGTATTAATATTTCTTTCAAGTATTGCCCCATATTGTTTCAAAATCTTTCTCTGAATATTTTCTTCCTTTGGCAATTCACAGATAGTAAATTTATTCAAATAATTAAGTTTACCATTATTAATTGAAAAAAATGGCATATATATATCTTCTATCATCTTCCAACTCCAACATATTCAATTTTATTATTTAAAATAGTTTTTTTATCTAATTTATTCCAACAATCTACTATATATTTTATATTTCTAAATTTTGTATAGTCTTTTAATAAAAGAAATTTATGTGGACAACCTAAAACAACAATATCAGCCTTAACAAGTTTTTCATTAAGCAATTTTTCCTTATCTTTTAATTCAATTTCGTCATCATCTATTAGTGGATCCCAAATTTCAATATTAGTGTTTTCTTTTTTCATTATCGTATAAAGTTTTATAGCTTGTGAACGACGAGTATCTTTAGTATTTGCTTTATAACTTTTTCCCAATATTAGTACATTGAGTTCTTCAAAATTCTCTTTATTAGATATAATTTTGCTTTTTAATTTATCAAAAATATACATTGGCATTGATTCATTTATATTTACAGAACTTTTTAATAATTGAACATCGTTTTCTTTTTCTATACTTTGAATTAAATAGTGTATATCCTCTGGAATACAATGTCCTCCTGGTCCGATACCAGGATATGCCATCTTTATTTCAAATTGTTCAATTTTACTTTGCAATCCCTTTAATATATTATCTATTTCAAATCCATATGTATCACAAATTTTGGCCAAAAGATTAACTTGTGCAATACTTATATTTCGCATAGAATTTTCCCAAACTTTTACTAACTCGGCTTCTTCTATTGAGTTAAGTTTATATATTTTAGCATTAATAATAGAACTGTAAAAATCAAATGTTTTTTCTAATGCTTCCTCTGATGAAGCACCACATACTCTATTAATATTTCCCACCCAATATTTATGATTTCCTGGATCAATTCTTTCAGGACAATATGCCAGTTCATAGTTAAAATTTAATTTTAGATTAGCTTTCTCGAACAATAAATCTTGAAAATATTTTTTTGTCATTCCAGGTGCAACTGTACTTTCAATTATAATCAAACAATTTTGTTTTACATATTTTGCAATATTATTTACTACATTTTCAATTATTGAAAGATCTGGTACATTATTTTTAGTTGGAGTAGGTACACATACAATAATAATTTCGCATTCTTTTAACTTAGAATAATCATCAGTTGCTATCAGTCTCATTTGACTTATTTTATCTTCTATTTGTTTTGGGACATCTTCTCTATTGTTTATTTTATCAATTGCAACTTTATTATTATCTATTCCTATAACATTGTATCCTTTTTCTGCAGCCAAGTATGATAGTGGTTTTCCTACATATCCTAAACCAATTATTCCTATTTTTGTTTTAATCTTTTTATCCATTTTAATTCAAATCCACCTTATTTTTTCTTATTATCTTTTCAACTTCATTAATTATTTCATCAACATCATCCATATTATTATATCTATTTACAATTGTGTATCTATCTTCTCTTTTTTTAATTTTTTTTAAACTTTCAATTATGATTTTCATATCTAAACCATATTTTTTTCCATTATCCAACATTTTTAATTTAGCTATCGCATTCATAATACTTTCATTATATTGTTTTTGCATTAATGACATAAGTATTATCCCAATCGAAACTGAAATACCATGTGGAATATCAATTCTTTTTTCAATTTCTTTAGCTAAAATATGTTCAGAACCACTTTCTGGTCTTCCTGTTCCATACACATTAGTTATATATCCTGCTTCTCCAATAAAATTAAATAATGACAAATTATTTTCTCCGATTTCCTTTAACGATTTTGAATTTATAAAAGAAACAACATTATTTAATAATTTTTCAGCCTCATTATAAATTTCAAAATTAATTTTTTCATCTATGTCTTCGTTTGCAATCTTCCAATCATTTAATGCCGTATAAATAGATAATACATCTGCAAGTCCATATATATTTTCTTGCATAGATAATTTCAAGAGTTGATTATCTATTATAATTTCATCTGGCATTTTTGAATTTAATGTTACTTTTTTATCATTTTCTATCAATGCAACTTTATTAGTTGCATAAGAATTTGTTGATAGCATCGTTGGAATACAAATTAATTTAATTTTTAATTTATTTGCTATATATTTTCCTATGTCAATTACACTTCCTCCTCCCAAAGTTATTACTTCATCAATTTTATTTGAAACTCCCATAATGTAATTATCTATATTTGCCCTATTTTTCGTAATAAAATGCCAATTTACAGCTTCACATTTATTATTTTCAATGTCTATTTTATTTATTGAAGTTGGAGAATAAATTACTAATTTTCTATCATCTAACTCTTTCAAATATTTTTTTACATTTTTTTCAATAACTACATCTTTATAATATTCTCTATTCATTTTCACTCCTACAAAAATTTATTTATTATTTCATTCTCTTCTATTTTTCGTATTGATTCTGATATTAATTCTGATTTATTTTTATTAGAAACAAAAATAACATTATTGCAGTTTATTACATTAATATCTTCGTTTCCTACTATTACTATAAGCTTATCTTTTTCATCATTATAAATATTTGAATTTTGAACTTTATAAACAAAACTATTTCCAATTTTAACATTACCTTCAACATCTTTTTGTTTTGTTTTGAAAAAATCACTTATATTTCCAATATCGTACCATTCAAAAAATCCTTTAATCATCTTTATATCTTGTGTTTTTTCAAGTATACCTTTATCTATAGAAATTGATTCTACTTTTTTATAAACCTCTCCTATTTTAGATAATTCATTTTCGTAAATTTGACTAATATAATCTTTAAATTTATATATTTGAGGAAGATACTTTTTAAAATTTAAATATAATACATCTAATTTTATTATAAACATTCCACTATTCCACAAATAATTTCCATTTTTTATATATTTTATAGCATTTTCAATATTGGGTTTCTCCTTAAATTCCTCAACATTATAAATATCATTATCTAATTGTTTTAAGAATTTAATATATCCAAATTCTGTTGACGGATAAGTTGGGTTTATTCCAATTGTAACAATTTTATTTTCATCTCCAGCAATTTGTATTCCCTTTTTAATTGTTTTGACAAAACATTCACTATCTCCAATATAGTGATCCGATGAGAAAATAGAAATAATGCTATTTTTTATCTTTTTTTCAATGACAATACTTGCATAAAATATGCACATAGCTGTGTTTTTTGCCATCGGTTCAACAATA
>CAJFQT010000053.1 GCA_904419095.1 uncultured Clostridia bacterium
TAATTTTGAAATATATGATAGTACTGAATATATTGCTCCTATAAGGCTTGCTAAAAATATTCTTAAATGTTTTATTTTTGCTTTTGTTACAATTGCTGTTGCATATATTATTATGCTGTTCATTATGAGATTTTCAATTATTACAACATCTAGGTAAATTGTCATTTTTATCACCTGCTTGACTATTCTACTATCATTTATTTAAAAAAGCTGTCTTTTCTTATTGTAGAAAAAAAGAAATAATCGATTGCTTTCGATTATTTCTTTTTTTATGTATAATAATATATTTATTTTTGACTACATATAAGTTTTATTTTAATTTTTAATTTATATTTTATAATATGTTTTAATGCTATGTTATCATTATTAGATTAGGTAGTAAATTAAATTTATATTTCATAATATTTTTGTTACAATTAGTATAATTGCAAATTATATATTTTACTAATTTTAATTCACTTAAATATCTTTTTTCTTTTTTTTTGCTAATTACATTCCTTTGTTTTTATTTTTTCTTAAGAATGATGGAATGTCTAAATCGTTTTGTGATGATGGCATTTCTGAACTTGATGGAATTGAGTTTATTTTCTTTTCCCAAGTTTTTGATACTATATTATCTACTCCAATGCTTGATATTGGTTCATTTTTTTCAAATCCTGTTGCTATAACTGTGATTTGAATTTCATCTTGCATTGATGTATCTGTTACTGTACCAAATATGATATTTGCTTCTGGGTCTACACTTCTTTGTACTAATTCTGCTGCTGTGTTTACTTCGTGTAGTCCTAAGTCTTCTCCACCTGTAATATTGATAATAACTCCTTTTGCTCCTTCAATAGATGTTTCTAATAATGGACTTTGAATTGCTTCTTTTGCTGCGTCTTCAGCTCTGTTTTCTCCTGATGCACGTCCAACTCCCATGTGTGCCATTCCTTGATTTAACATTATTGTTTTAACATCTGCAAAGTCTAGGTTTACAAGTCCTGGTACTGCGATTAAGTCTGATATACCTTGTACACCTTGTCTTAATACATCGTCTGCCATTTTGAACGCTTCTATTATTGATGTTTTGCGATCAATTATTTGTAGCAATTTGTCATTTGGTATTACTACTAGTGTATCTACTTTTCCTTTTAGACTTTCTATTCCACGTTCTGCTTGTGATAATCTTTTTTTACCTTCAAATGTAAATGGTTTTGTTACTACTCCTATTGTTAATATTCCCATTTCTTTTGCTGTTGCTGCTACGATTGGCGCTGCACCTGTTCCTGTTCCACCACCCATACCAGCTGTTACAAATACCATATCAGCTCCTCTTAATACTTCTGATACTTCTGATTTGCTTTCTTCTGCTGATTGAGCTCCAATATCTGGATTTGCTCCTGCTCCTAGTCCTCTTGTTATTTTCTCTCCTATTTGAATTTTTGTGTTTGCTTTTGATTGTTGTAATGCTTGTCTATCTGTGTTAACAGCAATGAAGTCTACTCCTTTTATTCCTGAGTCTATCATTCTGTTAACAGCGTTGTTTCCTGCTCCACCTACTCCGATTACTTTGATTGTTGCTGTTCCATCCATCATTGTTATGTTATTATCTTCATATTCCATCATTTTGATTTTCCTCCTCAAATTACTTTACTTTTTATTTTATTAAATTGTTTATGTGTAGAAGAATTCTTTTATTCTTTCTATTAGATTCTTAAAGAAACTCTCTTCTGTTTTTGTATCAATATTACTTGATACTGTTTTTGTAAATGGTCTTGCAGCAATATATCTTACTAATGCATAACTTGTCCTGTATGCTGGCTTTACTGTGCTAATTGCTCTTCCAGTTGAAATTTTTACAGGTATGTTTAGATTTATTTTTCCTGCTACATCACTTTTATTTATATTAACTATTCCTTGTCCTGTTAGTATTACATTATTTATTTTAGATTTTATTCCTTGATTTGTGATGTCTTTATTTATTATTGAAAACATTTCTTCAATTCTTGCTTCGATTATTTCTATTAATTCTGAACTTTTTATTATTTTGCTTTTGCTTTCATCTTTGCATGTGTTTAATATAATGTCATTGTCTTTATCTACATCTATGTAAGATCTTAATGCTAGTCCATATTGTCTTTTTAATTTATCTGCTTCTTCTTCTGTAATATTTAGTACAAGAGCTATATCATGTGTGATGTTATCTCCTCCTAAAGGGATAGAGTTTGTATATATGAAAGATGATCCTTCAAATACTCCTATGTCTGTGTTTCCTGCTCCTATATCTAATAACATAATATTATCGTGTAATTCATTGTTGTCTAATATTAGGTTTCTTTCTGCTAATGTAATTGGTACAATTCCATCTATTTCTAATCCTGCTCTTTTAAATATAGTGTTTAATTGTCTTACATAATCTTTTTCTGCTAATATTACTTGTGCACTAATTGTGAAACTTGAGCTTAGATTTCCTACTGGGTCTGCTACTATTGTTCCATTTTCTAGTGTTATTTTATCTGGTACTATATCTATAAGTGTTTTTCCATCTGGAATATCTATATCTTTTACTTGTATCATTGCACTTTGTACATCTCTTAATGAAATTCCAGAATATTTATCTTTTACTTCTTTGGTAATACTGTTTTGTACGATTGTGGCATATTTTCCAGGAATTGTAACATATGCTGAATTTATTTTTAAATTTGTTTCGTCTTCGGCATCTTTTATTGTTTGTGCTAAACTTAAACTTATTTCGTCTTCATTTATTATTTTTCCTTTTTTTAGCCCGCTACATTTATATGATGTATTGCTTATAATTTCTATTTGTCCAAAGTTGTTTACTTCTCCAACTACTGTTGAAACTTTGGTTGTTCCTATGTCTACGCCAACTATAATATCACCGATTGCCAACTTAATTCCTCCATTTTTCAGAATAAATTTTCTAGAGTATTTATATTACATTTTAAAAAAAATGTCAATAGAATTTGTTATATTTTCGTAACATTTTTGTAACCTTTTTGTAATATAAATTTTATATGTTTTTTGTTATTTCCTTATATTTCGCTGTTTTCTTGTTTTTGCTTGTTTTTCATGTTATTATTTT
This sequence comes from uncultured Clostridia bacterium, assembly GCA_904419095.1. Classification (GTDB taxonomy): domain Bacteria; phylum Bacillota; class Clostridia; order TANB77; family CAG-508; genus CAG-269. The sequence continues at coordinate 3,086 of CAJFQT010000053.1, forward strand.
TTGATTTTTTTCGACTTTTTTTGCAATTTATTAATTATGATAAACTTTTAATTTAAAAAAATCAAGAGTTTTTCTTGATTTTTTTAATTTATATTATGAAGCACTTTCTTTTTTCTCATTGTCTTCATCTTTATTTTTCTTTAATTTCTTTATTTTATCTGTCCATTTTTCTACATAATATCTTCTTATAATTCCTAAGTTACTAAACATTCTCCATACAAATACTACTATTGCTGCTAGATAAATATCTACATTTAATTTTTGTCCTAATATTGTTAGTAGTATTGCTAAAATTGCATTTCCGAAAAAACCAGATATAAATATTTTTAGATCAAAGTTCTTTTTTATTACTGAAGCAATTCCTCCAAATACAGAGTCTAATGCAGCAATTATTGCTATTGCTAAATAACTTGAGTATGTATATGATATTATTGGTGCATTACTTCCAATTATTGCTCCTAGTATACATCCTATTAATATTGCTATAAAAACCATTTTTATCTATTCCTTGCATAATATATTTAGGTTTTTTAAATTGGATTTACCTATAAACCTTTTTATTCTATATAGCTTTTTATTGCATATATTTACTATTTATTTCTTTATTGTATTTTAGTATTTTTATTTTATTGCTTTTTTCTACTGTTATGTCATATCCTTGTTTTTTTAATTCGTCTATACTTCCACCTTTTCCAACTAATGTACTTTCTAGATATGTTTGATCTCCTATTGCTTTTATGACATATGGTGCTATTATTCGTTGCCCATTAACTAGCATTAGTGTGTTGTCATTTGTCATGAATACATCTGACATATTTATTATTCTTTCATCATTTATGCTTATCGCTTCTGCTCCTGCTAATTTTAATTCATTTACTATTTTGTTTAAATCATCATTTGTTATGCTTAAAATATTTCCCTCTGAATCTGTTGTTGTGTCTTGCATTGTTATTGTTATTCCTTCTCCTTCAACATCTGTTTTTCCTAATAGTAAATTTACTCTTTCTAATTCCTGGTTTACTAAGGCACTTGTTTCTGTATCTGATTCTGCTTTTTCTTTATATTCTTGAAGTGTTTGACTTTTTTGTTCGTATTGAGCATTTGCTTCTTCATACATTTCTTTCCAATTTCCTAATTCTGCTCTTAATTCTTCTTCTCTCATATTTTCTATTGATGTAATATCTGTTTCATTTACTAATTTGAATTGCATAAACATAATTATTGAAAGAGCTAAACAAGACAAACCTATTGTGATTGTTACTGTTATCTTTCCTTTCTTTTTCAATCGAATTCCTCCTTATTTGCTATTCATCTACGCTTTTTGCATATTTGAAATTGATTACTCCAGAGTATTTTGGTATGCTTATGTTATTTGATTTTTTTAGTTCTGCTCCTATTTGATATTTATCTCTTAATATGTCTAAATATCCTTGTGGTCTATCTAAGTTTGCTAGATTTTCTGGAAGTCCTATTGCTTTGATAGTAAATGGTGAGCCTACTCTTTCACCATTTATATTTATTATTGCTCCTCCACATTGTATTGATGTTGTTGAAACAACTCTTTGGTCATTTATTGATATTGCTTCTGCTCCTGTATTTTTTAATTCGTTTATTATACTAAGTACGTCAATGTCATGTAATAGTAAGTCACTTGGATTTAATACTGTTGTTGGATCTAATTTACTATCACTTAGTGTTATTATTACTCCTGGTCCTGTTACATCTGTTGTTCCTATTATTTTATTTCCTTCTTGTATTTGATTTTGCGCTTCTTCTAAACTTGAATTTTTTTCTGTTGCTTGATCTATTTGCTTTTCTAATTCTTTATCTAGATTTTCTATTTCTTTTATTCTATTATCATATCTTTCTTTATATCTTAGAACTTCTGCTCTTAGGTTATTTTCTTCATAGTTTTGACTTACTGTCGAATTTGATTCTTTTACAGTTTTTATTTGTATGCAAATTCCGAGTGTAAGTGCAAAACACATAAGTCCTAAGACTATACTTATAACTTTTTTATTTGTCATATTTATATAAAGGGCTTTGTTTTATTATGAAGATGCCCTCTTCCTCCTTTTTCTTATTATTTATAAATTTTATTTAAAGTTTTTTGTTTTGCAGTTTTTATTTGATTTTTATGACTTTTTTAAACCTTTGCTTTGAATCTTGGTTTAAAATTACCTGTTAAGTCTCCATTAACATATATCTCTCCTTCGACTCCTTCATTGTCTTTTAATATTGCTTGTATCCATAGTATTTTGTCTCCTAGACTTGAGCCATCTCCTATATATATTGTTTTTTTGTCGCTTTCCATATATATACTATAGTTGTTTTTATCACTTATGTCAATGCTTGTGACTCTGTCGTCTAAATCACAAGATTTGTATGCATCCATTATTTGTAAAGCTACTTCTAGTTTTTCTAAATCTTCTTGGTTTAATCTATTTCCTGCAACTACTTCGTTTTCAGGTGTACTTATTCCTTGTATTGTTGGTAATTCTAATTTATTACTTGAAATTTCTAGAATGTATCCTTGACTGTCTATGTATGCATATCCATTTAAAAATTCCACATTAAATCTTTGTTTTCTTTCTTTTACATTTATTATTATTTTATTTGGAAAACTTCTTTTTATTTCTGCATTTTGAATATATGCTTCTGTTTTTATTTGTTCTATTATATTGCTTGAAAGAAATCTAAATATGTTTTGACCTTTACTTAATCCTGATAGGCTTATTACTGTATCTGCACTTATTTTTTCGTTTCCTGTTACTTGTATTTCTTGTATGTTAAATATTGGTGATACCATTGCAAAGGTTGTTCCTCCTGCTATTATTACTATTATGCTTGTCCATTTTATTATTCTTTTTATTCTTCTATTTCTTTTTTTTCTTCTTCTTTCATTTTTGTCTGTTACTGCTTTTTCTTGAATATGTTGCTTTTGGCGTTTTTGGTGCTGTTTGTTGTTATTTGTCATTCCTATAACTACTTCTGTATCAAAGTCAAATTTTTCTTTTTCATTTTTTTCTTTTTTTTGCTTTTCTTTTAGTCTTTTTTCTCTTTCTTTTCGCTTCTTTTTTTGATATTTTGTTTCTTCTTTTTGTGGTTTATTTTCTTCTTGCTTTTCTTGTATTGTTATTTCTATTGGCTCTATGTTATATAAATTATTTATTTTATTTTTTTCATTAAGTGTCACTTTTGTCACCTCCGTGTGTTTTCTTTTGGTGTTCTACTTTTCTTTTTTTATTCTTTTTTTGTTTTCCTAATTTTAACATATATTTAAGGTGTTTTTCCATACTTTTTTGAAATTTTGTTTATTATATTATTTTTTTGTGTTTTTTTTATGTTCTTATTGCATAAATTTATTAATATTTTAAGGCACTGTTTTTAGTTTACAGTGCCTTACTTGTTTCTATATTAGCTCCAATTTCTCTTAATTTTTTTTCGAAGTTTTCATATCCTCTTAATATATAATCTATATTTTCTACTACTGTTATCCCTTTTGCCATTATTCCTGCTACCACAAGTGCTGCTCCTCCTCTTAAGTCTGATGCTTTTACTGTTGCTCCATATAACTTTCTTACTCCTCTTATTACTGCTGTTTTTCCTTCTATTGTTATCTTTGCTCCCATTTTGTTTAGGTCTTGTGTGTATTTATATCTATTTTCAAATATGTTTTCTACTATCATTGATGTTCCTTTTGCTGTTGTTAACATTGCGCCAAATACTGATTGCATATCTGTTGGAAATCCTGGATATGGCATTGTTTTTATGTCGATTGCTTTTAATTTTTTTGGTGCTTGTATTTTTATTTTATTCTTTTCTTTTTCTATGTAACATCCCGCTTCTTCTAGTTTGGCTATTACTGGTGTCACGTGTATTGGATTTACATTTTGCAACTCTATGTTTCCTCCTGTTGCACCTGCTAAACATAGAAATGTTCCTGTTTCAATTCTGTCTGGCATTATGTTATAGCTTATTTCTTTTAGTTTTTTTACTCCTTCTATTTCTATTTTGTTTGTTCCTGCTCCTTTTATTTTTGCTCCCATTTTGTTTAAAAAGTTTGCTAAGTCTTCTATTTCTGGCTCTTGTGCTGCATTAGTTATTGTTGTTGTTCCTTCTTGTAAGACTGATGCTAATATGGTGTTTTCTGTGGCTCCTACACTTGGGAAGTCTAAGTCTATTTTTTCTCCTATTATTTTTTCACATGTACAGTATATTTCTCCATAGTTTTGTGTGATTTTTATTCCTAGTTTTTCGAATGCTTTTAGGTGAAGGTCTATTGGTCTTGAACCTATATCACAGCCTCCTGGATATGTAAATGTTGCTTTATGATATTTTCCTATCATTGCTCCTGCAAGTATTACTGATGATCTCATTTTGTGCATTAGCTCATCTGGTATTTCAAATCTATCTATTTTGCTTGTATCAATTATTACTTTGTTGTTTTTCTTTTCTATTTTTGCTCCTAATATTTTTAATATCTCATACATCATTTGTGTGTCTTTTATGTTTGGGACATTGTATAGTGTTGTTTTTCCTGCATTTAATATTGTTGCTGCTATTACTGGTAATGCTGAATTTTTTGCTCCTGATATTTTTACTGTTCCTTCGAGTTTGTTTCCTCCTTTTATTATATAACTTGACATTTTTTATCCCCTTTCTTTCCGTTTTATTGTATTTTATGTTTTGTTTACGTAAATTGTGAATTTAGAGATTTTGATTTGTTGTCGCTACTGAATATTCAAAGTATTACTGTCTACTATTCAGCTAAATTGCTTGTCGTTCTTCTTCATTTAATTCTTGTAAAATAGTATATACTTCTGTATAAGCATTTTTACGATTGCTCATCTAAATTCATTTCTCCTTCTTTTGTTTTTTCTATTAATTCTTTTAAAGGTGCATCTTCTCTAACAGACATTTCTATGTCTGTTAATGAACTAATTGATGCTTCAGCAATTTCTTTTGATGTTCTTGATTTAGATTCTAAACTAATGCCCATTTCTAATAATTTTTTCACTTGTTCTTCTGTTGGTGGAATTCCTGTCGCCTTTCCTCTATACCTTTGTGCTATATGTACTTTATTTGCTCCTATTCTTTCGTTTTGGTTTATCTTTAATCCTTTTTCAAGTTTTTCTTTTGAAGTATATCTTGTTTCTATTACTTTCTTTGTTTGTAAATACATGAATTTCAAGTAAAATGCTAAACCTCCATTTGTAATGTATCAATAACATCTTCTTTTATGTATTATTTTATTGTCGCTATTATGTATAAAAAGTTCCAAAATTTCAAGTCATTTCTTGAAATCTTAGAACTTTTTTAAAGTAATAAGTATTTCTTATTAGTTCAATTTGCAAGTATTTATTGAAAGTTCATTTTAAGCAACTTTTTCTTTATAGTTTACAATAGTAACTTCTGTTGCTAGTTGCTTTAATTGATTTACAATTTTTTCAATATTCTCTGCTGTTTCATCATCAAAGTATTGTTCTCCACATTGAGTACATACTTTTGCTGGAACTCCTTTAATAATAATAATTGTATCTTCCAAATCCACTACATAATTTACTTTCTTTTTTTCTAAATTTCCTTTACACATAAAACAATTCATTATTTTTCCCTCCTTGTTTTCATATCTTCTTCCCATTTATCTGTATTTGGATAATATGCTGTTATCATATGAACAGTATCTTCACTTACTCCGCATACTATATGTATTATCATATTTTTGTATTATACCCTAATATTAAGCAACTTGGATATGGATAATCATCATAATAATATTCTATTATATTTCCATTATTAATTGCAGTTTTCACATCAGATATTAAAATATTTCTTTGATTT
>CAJFQT010000054.1 GCA_904419095.1 uncultured Clostridia bacterium
CTCCATTTTAATTAAATCAAAATACTTTATAAAATGAAAAGGAGAGATAAAAATGCAAAAGAAAACAAAAGAAAACGTTGGTATTACACTAATAGCACTGGTAATTACAATAATAGTATTACTAATATTGGCAGGAATAACAATATCGGCACTATCAGGGGACAATGGAATATTGACAAATGCAAGTAGAGCAAAATATGCAACAGAGTTATCACAATATAAAGAAGAATTAGAAAGATATAAAGGGGAAAAGTTACTAGAAGACACTTCTTTTGAGGAAGAAAGCTTAATATCATCAGAAAATACATTAGACTATAATACAAAACCAGAAGAAGAAACAGGAAACATATATAATGTAATAGCAAGTTTAAAAGGAAGTGACTTTGCTGGAAAATTAGAAGTTATCAAAGGAGAATTATTATTAAATTCTCAAAATAAAACAGAAATACAAGTAGCACAAAGTGTAGGAATAGCAGTAAATCCATACGAAATAATAGAAGGAGAATTAATTTCTTCTGATGGAAATTTACTTTTAATGGATAGCACAGGAACATTGAGAATACCAGAAACAGTAACATCAATAGGAGAAGGAGCTTTTGCAAATTTGGAAGGACTAAAAACAATAATAATACCAGGAACAGTTAAAGAAATAAAAAAGAATGCCTTCAGAAATAACAAAGATTTAGAAACAGTAATAATGGAAGAAGGAGTTCAAATTATTGGACAAGCTGCTTTTTATACTTGTAATAATCTGAAAAAAGTAAATATGCCAGAATCTTTAAAAGAAATTAGATCATCAGCTTTTTTTCAGTGTATTAATCTAAAAGAGATATCAATTCCAGAAAATATAAAAGAAATAAACGAATGGGTTCTTTCGAAATGTAATAGCTTAGAAAATATTCAATTACCAGAAGGACTAACTAGCATAAAAGCATATGCTTTTGGAGATAACAATAGTTTGAAAAAAATAAAAATACCTAAAAATGTAAGAACAATAGGAGAAGGAGCCTTTTCAAGTTGTAATAATCTTGAAGACATAATTATAGATTCTGAAAATCAGAATTATATCTATGAAGAACGGATTATTGATGACAAAAGATAAAACTAATATTTTATTTGTTTCAAGTAAAAAACTAGGAACTGGTAATGTTTTTAAGATACCAGAGGGAGTAAAAAAAATAAATACTAATCTATCTGGCTATACCAATATAGAAAATTTAATAATCCCAGAAAGTTTTGAAGATATCGAAGCAAAGAATCTTCCAATATATTTAAAAAACATCGAAGTAAATGAGAATAATAAATCCTTAACAGTAGAGAATGAGTGCTTATATACAAAGGATAAAAAAACTTTAATTGTTTGTTTTGATCAAGATGAAACTGTAGAACTCTCAAATGTTTTAGAAAATATATGTGATTATGCATTTAGGTTAGCTCGTAATCTTAAAGTAATAAATTTACCAGATTCTGTTTTTAGTATAGGAGGACAAGCGTTTAGTTCAAATTCAAATTTGGAAACTTTAACTATAGGAAAAAATGCAAATAAAATTAATCCTATTTTTAAATATCAAAATTACTCAGGTAAAGTCATAATTGATTCACAAAATCCAAACTATGCAATTGAAGATAATTTATTATTTAACAAAGATAAAACAGAGTTAATATCTGTACTAAAAGAAATAAATGGCAAATTTATAGTTCCATCTACAGTAACTAAAATTGGAGACAGTGCATTTCATAATCAAAATAAAATGACAGAAGTAGAATTACCACAAGGCTTAAAATCTATAGGAAATTCATTTAATTATTGTTCTAATTTGGTAGAAATTAATATACCAAATACAGTAGAATCAATAGGAAATAATTGTTTTAGCAATTCAGAAAATTTAGATAAAATAAAGATTGATAACTCAAAAGATAAGATACAAGGAGCGCCTTGGGGAGCTGTAAAAGGAAATAGAATTATTGAATGGTTAAAATAAACAAATCTAAAAAATAATCACTATGGACGGAAATTCTTTAATACAATTAAAAGATTTTCAAAAATATCCGTCCACCTTGACAAAAATCGTTATAGTTAGCCTAAAAAATAAATTATCAAGAAGGTTGATATATAAATAATTTTTTCAAAGACCTACAGGAATACATAAGAAGTAGTGTCTTGGTAAAAATATATATCAACCTTTTTTATTGTATAGAAAAATCGGCTTCTATCTTGGCTATATGCGGATTTTTTCCGTATACAACAAGAAAAATTTCCGATAAAAAGACTTACGTGGCTATGCTGATGTAGCTTTAATACATTTCTTACTATTATAAAATTAAATATGAATTAAAACAAAAAATTTACACCACTAACAAAAATCTTGAAATTTTATTAGCAATTTAGTATAATAAGTATGTCAATAAAAAGAAAAAAGGTGATAGATAAAATGAAAAAAAGAATATTAACAGGTGATAGACCAACAGGAAAATTACATATAGGGCACTATTTTGGCTCACTAAAGAAAAGAGTAGAAATGCAAAATAGCGGTGAATATGACATGTATATATTAATTGCAGATGTTCAAGCATTAACAGACAACTTTAACAATCCAGAAAAAGTAAGAAAAAATGTAAGAGAACTAATGTTAGACTATTTAGCATGTGGAATAGACCCAGAAAAAACAACAATATATATACAATCAATGATACCAGAAACAGCAGAACTAACAGTGTATTATTCTAACTTAGTCACAATAGCAAGATTACAAAGAAATCCAACTGTAAAAACAGAAATATCACAAAAAAAAGAATTATTCGGAGAAAGTGTAACATATGGCTTTTTAGGATACCCAGTAAGTCAAGCTGCAGACATAACTACATTTGACGGAGAACTTGTTCCAGCAGGAGAAGACCAAGAACCATTAATCGAACAATGCAGAGAAATAGTAAGAAAATTCAATAACATATACGGAGAAGTTTTAAAAGAACCTCAAATAGTATTATCAGAAGGAAAAAGAATTAAAGGATTAGACGGAAATGAAAAAATGGGAAAATCACTAGGAAATGCAATCTATTTATCAGATAGTGAAGAAGAAATAAGAAAAAAAGTAATGAGTGCTGTAACAGATCCTAATAGAATAAAAAAAGATGATTTAGGAAATCCTGATATATGCATGGTAGCATACTATCATAAATTATTTTCAACAGACGAAGAAGTAAAAACAGTATGTGATGAATGTAGAGCAGGAAAAAGAGGCTGTGTAGCTTGTAAAAAACAATTAGCAGAAAATATAATTGAATATTTAAGACCAATTAGAGAAAAAAGAAAATATTATGAAGAACATCCAGAATTGGTAGACAAATTTTTAATAGAAGGTACAGAAAAAGCTAGAAAAACAGCAAAAGAAACAATGAAAAAAGTAAAAAAGGCAATGAAATTAGATTATTTTGAAAATTATTAATCAATATATTTTTTAGAAAAATATTAACTAATATACTAAAAATACTAAAGATATTAAACACTCTATTTGAAAAAATAGAAGTAAATAATAGTTCAAAGGAAAGAAATTTAAAAACTTAAGAAAATTTAAAGGAGATACATATGGGATGGTTAAGAAAATTATTAGATTTTTTATCAGGAAAAAATAAAACAAAACTATTAAATCCACCAAAAAATATTGAAACACAAATACAAGAAGTAAGAAAAAATAGAAATGAAGTAGAAATAGATAGTTTTGATAACGAGAATAAAGTAATACTATGGGATGCACATATAGACAAGATTTTAACACATGAAGATGGATATGAAACAAACTTAGTAATGGCAAAAATCATAAGAAAAAGAGATGAAGATGCATATTTTATAGATTCAAATGATTATGTACTTTTTGAAGTAGATAGAAAGCAAGAAATCACAGAAGAATTATTAGAAAAAGTAGCAGAATGCTATGATCTTGTTAAAAGACCTGATTCTAAAGAACTATGTACATATCTAGGACTTATGGGGATAAACAAAGAAAACCAAACATACAATATCATGTCAAAATTACCAGGAACAGAACAATATATAAGAAAAATAATAGAGCCACATTTAGAAGGTCAAAGAAGAAAAAGAGAACAATCATTCCAAAGACAAGAATTTTTAGATAGAATAGATGAAAGAGAAACAATAGATAATTATAAAGAAAAACAAAAAGAAATAAATGCAGAGAGATTAAAAAGACCATATTTGGAAGAAACAAAGATATATCGTAGTAGAAACAATAAAAGCTATGAAGACTTTGAAGGAATAAATATTAATAATGGAGAAATACTAAGATTACATCAGGTAAGAAAAATTGGAAAAATAATAGAAGAAAATGGAAATAGCTCATATTTATATTCTGGAATATTAAATTCAGTTAATAGTATAACAGATGAAATTACAGTAAATAGAGCGGGAATAGTTGAAGGATTTCCAATATGTTTTGAATTACCTGATGCCTTAGATAGAATAGTAGAAAAAAATGACGAAGTTCAAATAAAACAAGTTTTAAGATTACTTTCTTACGATAAAAACTTTGAAAATGCAAAAGAACTTAAATATATAGGAAAACTTACATCAGATGATGTTGTAGAACATGTGAAAGAATCTAATAATGAAATTATTAGAAAAAAAGTACAAGAAGAGAAACAAGAGTACAGAAAAATAATTGACAATATGGAAAGATAGTACATGCCTATCAAAACAGAAAATAAAAAGGAGAATTAAGATGTTCACAGATTACACAAAAATAATAATTAAATCAGGAGATGGAGGAAATGGAGCAGCAACATTCCGTCGAGAAAAATATGTAGCAGCAGGAGGACCAGATGGTGGAGACGGAGGAAAAGGTGGAGACATCTATTTTACTGTTGACAAAGATAAAAACACACTAATCGACTTTAGATATAATAAAAGATATAAAGCTGGAAATGGTCAAAATGGAAGTGGGAATCATTGTAATGGAAAATATGGAGAAGACTTATATATCAAAGTACCAATAGGAACAGTAATAAAAGACGCAGAAACAAATAAAGTAATAGCAGACTTATCCAAACCAGGACAAACAGAACTAATATTACAAGGAGGAAGAGGAGGAAGAGGAAACTCACACTTCGCAACACCAACAAGACAAGCCCCAAGATTTTCAGAAGACGGAGACAAAGGAGAAGAGAAAGAAGTAATATTAGAACTAAAATTACTAGCAGATGTAGGACTATTAGGCTATCCAAATGTTGGAAAATCAACATTCCTATCAAAAGTAACAGAAGCAAGACCTAAAATTGCAAATTATCATTTTACAACATTAGAACCAAATCTAGGAGTTGTAAAAACAAAATCAGGAGATGGATTCGTAATAGCAGACATACCAGGAATAATAGAAGGTGCAAGTGAAGGAGTAGGTTTAGGACTTCAATTTTTAAGACATATAGAAAGGACAAGACTATTATTACACTTTATAGACGTATCAGGACAAGAAGGAAGAAACGCAGTAGAAGACTTCAATACAATAAATGCAGAATTAAAAAAGTATAGTGAAAAACTAAGCACAAGGAAACAAATAATAGTTGCAACAAAAATAGATGCAATGCAAGATGACACAAATCTAAAAGAACTAGAAAAATTAGCCAAAAAAGAAAAATTAGAATTATACAAAATATCAGCAGTAACAGGAGAAGGAGTACAAGAACTAATAGACCATGTTTCAAAAATACTAAAAGACTTACCAAAAGAAGACCTATTCGAATATGAAGAAAAAATAGTATACACACTAAAAGACAAAGAACAAGAATGGACAGCAAGAAAAGAAGGAGATATATTCATAGTAGAAGGAAGAGCAGTAGACAGACTAATGGGAAGAATAAACATAGAAGATAATGAATCAATGTACTATTTCCATAAATGCTTAAAAAATATGGGAATAGACGACAAACTAAAAGAATTAGGAATATGTGATGGAGACACAGTACTAATTTCAGATTGGGAATTAGAATGGCAAGAATAGGGATTGAGGGACGGTCCTTAAAATCCTTCCTAGAAGGGATTTTGGGGACGGACCTCTAAATTTTAATAAAAATATTGAAGTATTTTTTTGATTAAGAAGAATAGAGTTGAGAAAAATAACATAGCTCTAATAAAATTATGCAAAACAAAGCTTACCTAAATAAAAAATATATAATTAAAATAAAACAGAAAAAGTAGTGAAAAATCAAATAAAGGAATATATTTATGGAACAAAAAAATATAGAAAAAGAAATAAAAAGACAAACAAACAGTTTAATCATAATAACATTAATTCCGCTAATTTTAAATGGCCTATTAAATTATGGAATTTGTAATATACATTTATTTAACATATATATGCCAACAATATTTTTTTCTTTTTTAATAATGTATGGAATATATTTTTTTATTGTAGCAATAGTAAAAAAGACATATATTGCGACATATATATTATCATCAGTAATATTTTTAATTTCAATAATCAGCAATATTAAGCTATATTATAGTCGGTTCACCAGTGTATATATCTGACTTGTATTTTCTAAACAATATTGGAGGACTAACAGGACTGGTAAAGGGTGATGTATTTGAACACATAGATTATTTGCAACATATAATATTGCTAATATCTTTAATAATAGTATGTATAATATCCAAGAAATTTTATTATGAAATGAAAAATAAAAAAGCCAGAATAATATCTGCTATATCTATAATTATTATTTTTACAATAATGTTCATTCCAATTGCAGGAAAAGACAAATTTATTTTAAAAACAATATATGGTGTCAATGAGAGAAAAGACTATGAAGCAGTAACAACAGGATTAGATTATTATACAAAATATGGTGTTCTAGCAGGATTATATGGTATGGAGCTAGAAAACAGAAATAGCGAACCAGAAAATTATAATGAGGAAGAGGTAAAAAAAGAACTTGAAGAAATAGGAAACAATTCTCAAAAAATTGATAATTTACAAAAACCTAATATAATTGTTATGTTCCAAGAGTCATATTGGGATATAGAAAATATCGAAGAAGTAAAGTTTGACAAAAATATAACAGAAAATATGGATTTGTTAAAAAAGCAAGGAAGTAGTGTAAAATTACTATCATCTTCATATGGTGGAATGTCAAGTAATATTGAATTTGAATTATTAACAGGAGGAAACTTAGCATATTTTAACACAGGATATCATCCATTTATACAATTATATAGTAGAAAAGGAACAGAAAATAATCCATCAATAATAAAAGAATTAAAAAATAATGGATATAAAACTAAAATGGTATTTGGAAGAGATTACTATTCATCAAGAAATGTATATAAGAAATTAGGAATTGATGAATATGTTAATGAATATCAAGAAATGTCTGATTATAATGAAAACATAAAAGGAACACATCTATCTGATGAGGTATTAGTAGATAATGTTATAGAAACATTAAAAAATAAATCACCAGAAGAAAAAATTTTTTATATGACAGCAACAATAGAAACACATATGCCTTTTACAAAAGATAAATATGAAAATTATGATATAAATGTAACTAAAAGTACATTAACAGAAGAAGAGACGGGAATAATCCTATCATATGCACAGGGAATATATGATACAAATATACAAATAAAAAGATTGTATGATGAAATACAAAATTTTGAAGAACCAACATTATTAGTTGTTTTGGGTGATCATCTGCCATACTTGTATAATGAAAATGGAGAGGATATATTACAAAAATTAACATATTTTAATACAAGTAGTGAAAAAATAAATTACTTAAGAAAATATACAACAGAAGGAATTATACTTTCAAATTATAATGCAAATATAGAATTTGAAAATGAATATATTAGCCCAGATATGTTGTTATCTTCAATAATAAATGATATGGAAATAGAGATTTCAAATTATTATAAATGGTTATACAAAATTAGAAATATCCTACCTGCACAAAATCAATATATGACATTAGATTGTGATGGCAATATATATTATAATAATGAAAATTTGCCAGAGGAGATGAAAAAAGCATGGCAATTAAGGAAAAATATGCAATATTATTTATTCGAAAAAAATAAATGATGGTGATTTCAAAGTGGTTAAATTAGTTCTTAGTGAATTGACGCATATTAAAATCACATTCTCCTTGCTGGCCTGACATATCATATAAGGTAATAAGTTAGTAAATTTATAAATCGTTTCTAAAACACGGAAGGAGGAAAAAATGCCAAACTGGACAAAAGAGCAAAAACAAGCAATATATGAAAAAGGAAAGAATATTTTAGTTGCAGCAGCAGCTGGTAGTGGAAAGACAGCTGTACTTGTTGAAAGAATGATCAATAAAGTTATAAATGAAGATGTTGACATTGATAAAATTCTAGTAGTTACTTTTACAAATGCAGCAGCAGCAGAAATGAGAGAAAGAATATTAGACGCGTTATACAAAAAGTTAGAAGAAAATCCAGATGATGAAAGATTACAAAAACAAATAAATTTGTTAAATATGGCGAGTATTTGTACAATAGATTCTTTTTGTTTAGAAGTAGTAAAAAGTAATTTCTATGAGCTTGAAAATATTTCACCAAATTTTAGAATAGCAGATACTCCTGAAATTGAACTATTGAAACAGGAAATACTAGATGACCTATTCGAGAAAAAGTATTTAGAAGAAGACGAAGATTTTTCAAAACTTATAACAACATATACAAATTATCGTGATGATACACCATTAAAAGATTTAATTTTAAAAATACATACATTTATTTCATCATCACCATTT
>CAJFQT010000055.1 GCA_904419095.1 uncultured Clostridia bacterium
TCCTCCTTTTTTTATTTCTTTTTCAAATGTCTTATATCATAAAGTAAAACAAAAAGGATATAAGAAATTTTGATAAAAGCATTTTAACACATAATACTAGAAAAAACAAGCTTGAAAAAGAAGCAAAAATATGGCATAATAATAGGAGATTTTAATAATAAGATAAAAATGGATAATATATAAATTTGAAATTATATTTATAGTTATATATACATAATAAGAAAGGAAGAAAACAAAAATGAAAACAGTAGCATTTATAACATTGGGATGTAAAGTAAACCAATATGAAACAAATGCAATGGCACAGAAATTTATAGAAAACGGATATGAATTAATAGAAGATGACACTAAAAGTGCTGATATATACATAATAAATACGTGTACAGTAACAAATATGTCAGATAGAAAATCAAGACAAATGCTAAGAAGAGTAAAAGAAAAAAACAAAAATGCAATTGTAGTAGCAGTAGGATGTTATGCTCAAGTTGCAAAAGATGAACTTGAAAAAATACCTGAAATAGATTTAGTTTTAGGAAATAATGAAAAGGCAGATATTATAAAATATGTAAATAATTTTATTCTAAAAAACAAAAAAGAATTAAAAATGGAAGACGTAATGCAAACAAAAGAGTTTGTTGAATTTGGAGATACAACATTTACAGAAAAAACAAGAGCTGTAATAAAAGTTCAAGACGGCTGTGATAGATTTTGCTCATACTGCATTATTCCATATGCTAGAGGAAGAGTAAGAAGCAGAAAACCGGAAAATGTAATTTCTGAAATAACAAAAATCGCAAAAAACGGAATAAAAGAAGTTGTTATTACTGGTATTCACATAGCATCATATGGAAAGGATTTTAAAAATAATTATAGATTAATAGACTTGTTAGAAGATATAAATAAAATAAATGGAATAGAAAGAATAAGATTAGGTTCGATTGAACCTTTACTTATTGATAGAGAGTTCATGGAAAGAATAAGTAAATTAGAAAAAATATGTCATCATTTTCATTTATCTTTACAAAGTGGTTGTGATGAAACTTTAAAAAGAATGAATAGAAGATATAGTACAGAAGAATTTACAAAAATAGTAAACTTATTAAGAGAATATTATAAAGACGTAGTGCTAACAACAGATATAATAGTAGGATTTCCAGGAGAAACAGAAGAAGAATTTAATAAAACATATGAATTTTTAGAAAAAATAAAATTCTATAAAATGCATATTTTTAAATATTCAGTAAGAAAAGGAACAAAAGCAGCCTCAATGCCAAATCAAATAAATGGTAATATAAAAGAAGAAAGAAGTAAAAAACTAATTGAATTATCTAATAAAAATGAATTATATTACAACAATAGTTATAAAAATAAAGAAGTAGAAGTATTATTTGAAGAGAAAAAAGGAGAATATTACCACGGACATACAAAAAACTATATACTTACATATTGCATGTCAGAAAGTAATTTAGAGAATAAAATAAAAAAAGTAGTTTGCAAAGATATTTTTGATGACCATATAGTTGGAGAATTGGTGTAGAAAACAAAAAAGAATGCAAACCAAGAAATGTAACAAAAATGCAATAAAAATGTAACAGAAATGTAATAGGAAAAAATATGAAATTACTTGAATAATTTTAAAAAATGTAGTATAAGTTAATTGAAGAATAAAATCTACAAAGGAGGAAGATATAATGGCTAATCTAGGTGAAGAAAAAAATATTTCAGGAGTCTTTGGTGGAGTAGAATTTGGTGGAAATAATAATG
The DNA here is from genome assembly GCA_904419095.1 of uncultured Clostridia bacterium. Classification (GTDB taxonomy): domain Bacteria; phylum Bacillota; class Clostridia; order TANB77; family CAG-508; genus CAG-269. The sequence continues at coordinate 1,765 of CAJFQT010000055.1, forward strand.
AAATCCAAAATGGCAATAACAATGAATTCATTCAAAATGCCGGAACAATAAGAAATCAAGATTTACCTGTTAAAAGAGGATTTTGGTCAAAATTTAAAGCATTTTGGTTACAAGAAATAGATTGGAATAAAGAAATAAGAGTTGAGTTAACACCATATCAACAAAAAGTGGAAGATGAAATAAATGAATTCTTACATCAAGAAATCACATGGGAAAAAGTTCATGACTTTTTATTCCAAGAAGTTACATTTGGAAAAGGTAAAAAATAAAATTTCAAAGAAGCTTTATTTATGGTAAAAATATTTACTATAATATAAATGTACGATATTACAAATTTAAAAAATATAAAGGTGGTATAGCATATTGATAAAAGTTATGCTATACTTTTTTTGTAACATAAAAAATAATTTCATTCAATACAAAAATGCTTAAACTAAGAAATATATATAATCTAATTTACGACTTACGAGAAAGGAATGATATTAAAAAATGGCAAAAAGTAAAACAATATTTGTATGTAATGAATGTGGATATGAATCAGCAAAATGGCTTGGAAAATGTCCAGGATGTAATAGTTGGAATAGTTTTTTTGAACAAAAGGTAGTAGAAAGCAAAAATTCAATTTTAAAGCCAGAAGACAAAAAAAGAAATAAGCCACAAAAATTAAATTCATATGAAGCAAAACAAACATTCAGAACTTCAACAGGATTTGAAGAATTAGACAGAGTATTAGGAGGAGGACTTGTAAAAGGTTCATTAATACTACTAGGTGGAGAGCCAGGAATTGGAAAATCAACATTAATATTGCAAATATGTGATAAAGTAAAAGGAGAAGGAAAAGTACTATATGTATCAGGAGAAGAATCAGCAGAACAGATAAAATTCAGAGCTGACAGACTAGGAATAAACAATGAAGATATATTATTCTTAGGAGAAACAGACATAGACATAGTAAATCAAGCAATAATTGATATAAATCCAAAACTTGTAATAATAGATTCAATACAAACAATGTATTCAGACGAATTATCAGCAGCAGCAGGGAGTGTAAGTCAGGTTAGAGAAATAACATCACAAATAATGAGAATATGCAAATCAAGAGAAATAACAACAATAATTATAGGGCATGTAACAAAAGACGGAAATATAGCAGGACCTAGAGTTTTAGAACATATGGTAGACACAGTGCTATATTTAGAAGGAGAAAGATATTTTTCATACAGAATACTAAGAGGAGTAAAAAATCGTTTTGGATCAACAAATGAAATAGGTATGTTTGAAATGAAAGAAAAAGGAATGACAGAAATATTAAATCCATCAGATGTATTAATTTCAGAAAGAGAAGACAATCCGGCCGGATCTTGTATAGTATCATGCATGGAAGGAACAAGACCAATACTTGTAGAATTACAAGCATTAACAACACAAAGCATATTTGGAATTCCAAAAAGAACGGCAAATGGAGTAGACTACAATAGACTAGCATTACTAATAGCAGTAATGGAAAAGAAAGCAGGATTAATGTTAGGATCACAAGACGTATATTTAAATGTAGTAGGAGGGCTAAGAATAAACGAGCCATCAATAGACTTAGGAATGATTCTAGTAACAGCATCAATATATAAAAACATCCCAATACCTAAAGATATGGTCATAATGGGAGAAGTTGGATTAACAGGAGAAGTGCGAAAAATAAATCTAATAGAAAAAAGGCTAAAAGAAGCAGAAAAATTAGGATTTAAAACTTGTATAATTCCAGAAAGTAACAAAAAAGTCTTGCAAGATAAATTTAAATTAGATATAATAGGAGTCAAGAATGTAAATGAAGCAATGAAAAAAGTGGGATTTTAGGAAAGATTGGAGGCTTCTAATATTGAGAAAAAAGAATGAAAATGAAATTACAGAAATATTAAAAATGATTGCGCCAGGTACTCCAATAAGAGATGGACTAGAAAACATATTAAGAGCAAAAACAGGAGCACTGCTATTAATTACAGATAACAATGATGTAATAAAACAAATAGTAGATGGAGGATTTTATATAAACGAAGAATACACATCCTCAAAACTATATGAATTAGCAAAAATGGATGGAGCAATCATCTTAAGTGGAGACTTAAAAAGAATAATATTTGCAAATGCACAACTAATTCCATCAAGAGAAATAGAAACAAAAGAAACAGGAACAAGACACAGAACAGCAGAAAGAACAGCAAAACAAACAGGAGAATTAGTAATAAGTATATCGCAAAGAAGAAATATAATAACAATATTTAAAGGAAATAATAGATATATACTAGAAGACACAGACGTAGTATTAAACAAAGCAAATCAAGGAGTCCAAACATTAGAAAGATACAAAAAAGTATTTGATGACAAGTTAAATGCATTAAACGAATATGAATTCAATGATATAGTAACACTAGAAAATGTATTAGTATCAATACAAAGAGCAGAAATGGTAATGAGAATAGCAGAAGAAATTCAAGGGCAAATAAGTGAACTAGGAAATGATGGAAGATTAGTAAAAATGCAATTAGAAGAGTTAATAGAAGGAATAGAAAAAGAAGAACTACTAATAATAAAAGACTATCTAGTCATCGGAAAAAAGAAAAAAACACCAGAAGAAGTACTAGAAGAAATAACAGAGTTATCATATGAAGACCTAACAAAAGAAACAAACATAGCCAAACTATTAGGATTTGAAAACTTTGACAATTATGATGAATTAGCAGTATACACAAGAGGATATAGAGTATTAAGTAAAATTCCAAGAATGCCAAGTAACATAGTAGAAAACCTAATATCAGCATTCAAATCATTCCAACATATCCTAGCAGCAGACATAGAAAGTCTAGATGAAGTAGACGGAATAGGAGAAGTAAGAGCAAGAACAATAAAACAATCACTAAAACGAATGCAAGAACAATTTGTATTTGATAACATTTTGCTTTAGGAATATTGGGGACACGCCAAAACGTTCCTAAAGCAGCCTCAAACGCCAGAACCACAAGGAAAAGCTTAAAATATTTCCACTTAAATAAAAGAGTTAAAAAATAAAAAAACATAATAAGACAAAAATGGAACGGGAACGTTTTGGAGTGTCCCAAATGTTCCCAAATAAGAAAGGAAGAGAAAAAATGAAAATATGGAAAAAAATTATTTGGATAATAGCGCTTATACTAGTTATAGTAATAATAGGAGTAGTAGGGTATGGATACTATAAAAAATTAACAATGCAAGAAAATAGACCAATAGCAACAATGGAAGTAGAAGGATATGGACAAGTAAAAATGGAACTATATCCAGAACAAGCACCAGAAGCGGTTGCCAACTTTATAGCATTAGCAAATAGAGGATATTATAACGGATCATCATTCCATAGAGTAGTAAAAGACTTTATGATACAAGGTGGAACAAAAAACGGAGATGGAACAACAGGAGCAAAAATAAGTGACTTAAAAGATGGTGGAGAAGATAAAGACTACTCAATAAAAGGAGAATTTATATCAAACAATGTAAACAACACAGTAAGATTTACAGAAGGGATACTTGGAATAGCAAGATCAGACTATACATCTTATGACCCATCACTAGATGAAGAATCATATAATTCTGGAAATGCTCAATTTTTCATTATGACAGCAGACAACAATAGCTTAGATGGAAACTATACAGCATTTGGAAGAGTAATAGAAGGAATGGATGTAGTACACAATATAGAAAATGTAGAAACAAAGGTAGCAGACGATTCAGAAGAAACAGGAAACACAGAACAAAGTGTACCTGTAACAACAGTAAAAATAACATCAATATCAGTAGAAACAAACGGAATAGATTATGGTTTACCAGAGACACTGACACCATTTGATTATCAAAGCTGGTTCTATGATCAATATATGAGTTCATATACAGAATAGGGATTTAGGGACGGTCCTGCAAATCCCTCCTAGAAGGGATTTTGGGGACGGACCTTAGAAAAATATTATTAAATTTGAAATATAATTGAGAAAAATGTTATAATTTCGTGTGGTATAAAAATAAGCCGTCCGAAAGGTTGATATGTAAATATTTTTTGTCAAAAATAAAAGCTTTAGTCTACCTATGGGTCTTTGACAAAAAAATATTTATATATCAACTTTTCGGACTATTCTACAAAATTTACTCTTAATAGTAACGAATAATTAAGGATAATTAACAAATTAATAAAAAAAGCTTGTATATTGTGACAAAAAATGATAAAATACAAAAAGATTAAAAAAAAACCATTTTGGGCAATTTTTTAATCTTTTTTTGTTTTTAGAAGGGAGTTTTGATATGAATACAAAGTACATATTTGTAACAGGTGGAGTAGTTTCTGGATTAGGAAAAGGAATTACAGCAGCGTCATTAGGAAGACTATTAAAGAACAGAGGCTATAAAGTAACAATACAAAAATTTGACCCATATATAAATGTGGATCCAGGAACAATGAACCCATATGAACATGGAGAAGTTTTTGTAACAGATGATGGAGCAGAAACAGATTTAGACTTAGGACACTACGAAAGATTTATAAATGAAAACTTAACACAAAATTCAAGTGTAACAATGGGAAAAGTATATTTAAGTGTATTAGAAAAAGAAAGAAGAGGGGATTATTTAGGAAAAACAGTGCAAGTAATTCCACATATTACAAATGAAATTAAAGAAAGAATATATGGATTTGAAAATACTGATACAGATATAGTAATAACAGAAATTGGAGGAACAGTAGGAGACATCGAAGGACTTTCAATAGTTGAAGCAATAAGACAAGTAGGATTAGAAAAAAATCCAGAAGATGTTATGTATATACATGTAACACTATTACCATACATCTTTGGCTCAAATGAAATAAAATCAAAACCAACCCAACACTCTGTAAAAGAATTACAAAGTTTAGGTATAAAACCAGATATATTAGTATGTAGAACAGAACAAGAAATACCAGAAAATATAAGAGAGAAATTATCATTATTCTGTAATGTTAGAAAAACTAGTGTAATACAAAATATGACAGCAGATTGCCTTTATGCAGTACCATTAATGTTGGAAAAAGAAGGTTTGGCAAGAGAAGTATGTAATCATTTAAAGTTAGACAACTATATCCCAGATAATGCAGAATGGAAAAAAATGATAGAAAATATTAGAAGTATAAACAAAGAAGACAAAGTGACAATAGGAATAGTTGGAAAATATGTAAAATTAGAAGATGCATATTTATCTGTTGTAGAGAGCTTACATCATGCAGGATTTGCTAATAAAGTTATGGTAGATGTGAAATTTATAGACTCAGAAAAAATAACAAAAGATACAGCCAAAGAAATGCTATCAGAACTTCAAGGAATAATTGTTCCAGGAGGATTTGGAAATAGAGGAATAGAAGGAATGATAGAAACGATACACTATGCAAGAGAAAACAAAATACCATTTTTAGGAATATGTTTAGGAATGCAGATGAGTGTTGTTGAATATGCAAGAAATGTATTAGGAATAGAAGATGCTACATCAGCAGAGTTTGAAAAAAATGCAAAGAATCCAGTTATACATATAATGGAAGAACAAAAAAAGATTTATAAAAAAGGTGGAACAATGCGTTTAGGAAGCTATCCTTGTATAATAAAAGATGGAACTCTAGCATATGAGGTATATGGTAAAAATGAAATAAATGAAAGACATAGACATAGATTTGAATATAATAATGACTATAAAGAAAGATTAGAAAATGCAGGTCTAATTTGTTCAGGAACATCTCCAGATGGAAATCTAGTAGAAATGGTAGAATTAGACACAAGTATACATCCATATTTTATAGCAGGACAATTCCATCCAGAATTAAAATCTAGACCAGATAATCCAGCACCTCTATTTGTAAAATTAGTAGAAAAAGCAAAAAGTTGCAAAATTATGTAAATTATGGTATAATAATTCTGTAAAAAAATTTATGGAGGTAGAAACAAATGAAAAAACCAAACAGTGACAATGAAATACGGTATAGGGAGTATCCTTTAAGTGTAGAGGATATAAAAACAGGAAAATGGTTTACTCGAATAAAGGAGGAAAAGCAATCAACAATATTGAGATCAATGTTTGAGGAAGATTTACCCAAAGTATCAAGAGCCTTTGCAATGAATAAACAACAAGCAAAGGACTTTGCTAAAAAACTGGAAAAAGAATTTTCAGAAAACGTATACTTTATCATTGAGGATTTAAAAACGAAAGAATTATTAGGTTTCTTAAAAATTGAATCTCAGGATACAGCGTACGTTATAGTAAAGTATCCTCCAAGAAAAAAAACAAACAATGAGAAGCTTAACCAAGCTCTCAGAAACACCTTTAGAAACAGGATTGTAGAGACAATAAATAATTTTGCAATAATGGCAAAGTTAGAATTTCAGGCATCTGAATATCGGGTAAACTAAAACTACCTCAAAGGGAAATTAGTATAATAACCCCAAAAGCCAAAATTCAACTATTTTAAGTTGGATTTTGGCTTTCTTAATATAATAGAATTTTTAAAATGTTTATTATATCAGACTTAAATAATTCATATATTGAAATAACTATAAATCAAATTTATTTGTAATAAATTTATCACAACCGAATATATTAATACGAAAAGCAAAATAAAAACCAAAATGTGAAAACTTTGTGAATTTTACAAAAAACTATTGACAATTTAATGTATAAGGTATAAATTATTAGCAGTCACAAGTTATGAGTGCTAAAAACATTATATCAAAACAAAAAGGGAGGTAATGGAAATGATAAAACCATTAGGAAGTAGAGTATTAATAAAAATGAAAGAAGGCGAAGAAACAACAAAAAGTGGAATAATATTAGC
>CAJFQT010000056.1 GCA_904419095.1 uncultured Clostridia bacterium
TTTTGAACTAACTCTCAAAATCCAGTTATATCAATGTACTTGTGAATGTAGTCACAATCTTAGAAGGCCTGTGCTCTATCCAACTGAGCTACTGACCCATAGCTATTCAACAATAAATATATTACCACAAAAAACAAGCACTGTCAAGAATTATGAAGAAAAAAATTCAAAAAGCCAAAAATCCCAAAAAGAATAAACAAAACATTAGAAATCTTTTCAACAAAGTTGGGGTTAAAATTATTTCCCAAAAAACGGCCAAAAAATATAGCAATAGAATTACTACAAATCATCCCAAAAATAGAACCCAAAATAAGAGAAATTTTAAAATCAGAATACTCAATACCAAGTCCCAAAGAAGCAAGAAAAGTTTTATCACCAAATTCCCCAACAAAAATACTAACAGCAATAATAAAAACATAGCTAACACTCAAATGTGAAAACCTACTAAGAAAAGAATTCTTAGAAGAAGAAATTTTATCACGTTTAGGCAAAAAGCCATAAATACCAAAAGCCAAAAAAGACAAATAAGTAAAAAAAGACAAATAAACACTAAAATCAGAACTAATAGAAGAAACAAAACTTCCAAACAAAATAGCAAATCCATGGCTAAAAAAAGTACCCAAAGCAATACCAATCAATATACGAGAAGCACGAAGTTTATTAGAAAAAGACAAAACCAAAAGTTGAGTTTTATCACCAAGTTCAGAAACAAAAATCATAATAAAACTAATAAAAAAAGGATATAAAAAATCCATAATATCACCACTAAAATATATGATAAAAAAAGCCAATTATTCTAATATAAGAAACAAAGATGAAATTTAAACTAAAAATTATATTATCATTAAAATTAGCATATATACGAACCAGCTAAAATACTAACATATAAATATTTTCTGTCAAAAACAAAAAATTAAATCTACATATGAATCTTTAACGAAAAAATATTTATATATCAGGCTTTCAAACTATTATACAAAATTTAGTCTAACTAGTAATAAAATTACAAAACAACAAATGTGAAATCTTTGTGAAAAACTTTACTAACAAAAAAATAAATGATATTATACTAGGGAAATCAAAAAGAGAAGGAGGAATCATTCGTGATTGAAGTAAAAAACGTTACGAAAAAGTATGGAAATGTTGTAGCCGTAGACAATATCAGCTTTAAGATAAACGAAGGAGAAATCGTTGGATTACTACGGACCTAACGGTGCAGGAAAAAGTACAACAATGAATATGATAACAGGATACATAGAATCAACATCAGGAGAAATTATAGTAGATGGGTACAATATTGACAAAAAACCAAAAAAAGTAAAAAAACAAATAGGGTATATGCCAGAAGGGGTGCCATTATACACAGACTTAACAGTAAAAGAATTCGTAACATACATGGCAGAAATAAAAAAAGTAGATAGAAAAATAAGAAAAGAGAAAGTAGAAAAAATAATAGAACAAACAGGACTAAAAGACGTAGAAAAAAGACTTATAAAAAAACTATCTAGAGGATACAAACAAAGAGTAAGTATGGCAGGAGCATTAGTAGGAGAACCAAAAATCTTAATATTAGACGAACCAACAGTAGGGCTAGACCCAAAACAAATCACGGAAATAAGAAACCTTATAAAAGAACTAGGAAAAGAACATACAGTAATATTAAGTTCACACATCTTATCAGAAGTAAGCCAAATATGTAATAGAGTAATAATAATAAATAAAGGAAAAATAGTAGCAATAGACACACCAGAAAACCTAGAAAAGAAAGCAGTAAGCAAAAACTGTGTATACATAACAGTAGAAGACCCAGAAAACAAAATGGATACAATAAAAGAAAAAATAAAAGAAATAAAAAATATAGAATGCATCAAAACAAACGAAGACAAAACAAAAGAATACTCAATAGAAGCAGAAGGAAACATAGATTTAAGAAAAACCTTATTCAATGAGCTAGCAAAAGAAAACATAACAATATTTGAGATGAAAAAAGCAGATGCAACACTAGAAGATGCATTCATGAAACTAATAGAAGGAGGTAATAAATAATGTGGGCAGTAATAAAAAAAGAATTAAAGCAGTACTTTTGCACACCAATAGGATATGTATTTATAGGAATATTCCTAATAGCATTTAGTGTATCTTTTTACTTCACAGTAATAGGATATGGAAACGTGAATTTTGAATACATATTTTACTCAACACCAACAATATTTGTACTAGCATTTTTAATACCACTTCTAACAATGAGATCATTCTCAGAAGAAAGAAAAAACGGAACAGAACAATTACTACTAACATCACCACTAAGTATTACAAAAATAGTACTAGGAAAATTTATAGCAGCATTAGTAGTTACAATAATAACAGCAATCTTTACTTTAATGTATTTCGGAATTCTATGTTATTTTGGAATGCCACAAATATCAACAGCACTTGCGGCACTAATAGGATTCATATTATTTGTAATGGCATACATATCATTTGGAATGTTAGCATCAAGTATCACAGAAAATCAAATAATAGCAGCAGTAATATCAATAGCATTTTTCATAATCACATGGGTAATGCCAAACTTTAATAGTAACCTACAAAGTTTCTCATTCATAAATATGCTATATAAATACACAAGTGGGCAAATAGACATAGCAGACACAGTAACATTTATAACATTCACAATAGCATGTATTTTACTAACAATAATAGTAATGCAAAGAAGAAAAAGCATAAAATAAGTAAAGATAAGGAGGGTTAATAGTGAAAGAAAAGAAAGAGAAGACAGAAAAAAAATTAAGGACAAAAAAGACCGAAAACAAGAAAAATGATAAAAAAATAAAAAAAGATAAAAAAGAAAAAAAGCCAAATAAATTTATACAAACAATAAAGAAAAAATGGTTAATAGATGGAACAAAAACAACAATACTAGTACTTTTAATCTTAGCCGTATTTTTCGCAATAAGTTTTGCAATGCAAAAATGGGACTTAACACCAATAGACTTAAGCAAAGACAAACTTTATACATTAACAGAAGAAAGTAAGGAAAAAGTAAAAAATATAGATAAAGACATTAATATATATTTCGTAGGATTTTCAGAAGATGACTCTACATTAGACCTAGCAAAACAATACTCAAAAGCAAATGAAAGAATAAAAGTAGAAAATGTATCAGTAGAGAACAGACCAGACCTAGCAGAAAAATACGGATTTCAAAATGGGGATACAGGAATAATAGTAGAATGTGGAGAAAAATCAAAAATACTATCAAGCAGTGACCTAGTAACATATGACCAAACAACATATCAAACAATAAGTATAGCAGAAGAAAAACTAACATCATCAATACAATCAGTATCAACTGATGAAGTACCAAAAGTATATTTTCTAACAGGATACAGTGATTTTTCATTATCACAAACAATGCAATATTTAAACATATACTTACAAAATGAAGTAAACGAAATTGAAAACTTAGACATATTAACAACAGGAAAAGTACCAGATGATTGTGACACTTTAGTAATCAACACACCAAGTTCAGATTTTGACGAAATAACTACAAATGCAATAATAGATTATATAAACTCAGGAAGAAATATCTTATGGATGAATGCAGTAGTAGCAACAGAACAAAACTTTCCAAATGTAAATAAAATACTAGCAATGTATGGAGTAAACCCATTTGAAGTAGGAGGAATAAGAGAAACAGACGCAAGTAAGATGGTATATGAATCACCAGACTTAATAATACCAGAAACATCATATCATCAAATAACAGAAGATATTACAAATGGTTTAATATTCCTAAATGCAACAAAGATAAATCTAGTAGATGATACTGCACTAGAAGAACTAAAAGTAGAAAAAACAGAAATATTAAACACATCAGAAGGTTCATACTTCAGATCAAACTTTTACAACTCATCAAGTGAAAAATCAGACGAAGACGAAGCAGGACCATTCTTAGTTGGAGTAGAATTAGACAAAACAATAACAGAAGCAAATGAAGAAACAGGAGAACAAGAAAAAGTATCAAAATTAATAATATATGGAGACAACTACTTTGCATCAGATGTACCACTATCTTCATCAACACAAGCACCATTAATACAATACAGACAAAATAAAGACTTAATTTTAAACTCAATAGCATATCTATCAAATAGAGAAGAAGACATCTCTGCAAGGAAAGACACAGGGGCAGTAACATATACAGCAACAGAACAAGAAAATCAAATAATACTTACAATAATATTTGCAGTTCCAGTAATAATAATTATTATAGGAATAATTGTATGGATATCAAGACAAAGAAAAGGTGCTAAAGGAAACAAAGAAAAAGAAGAAAAGAAAAACAAAAAAGCAAAAAAGAATGAAAAAGTGAAAAATAAATAGTCAGATAAAAAGATTATAAAAGATAAAATTAACTATTTTACTTATCAACTCAGATAAGAATAAGAAATTAGATATTTAAAAAAACAAATATTATAGAAAACACAAAAAATAAATTACAAATATAATTACAAAAACTATAATAAAAATAAAAAAACCTCATAAAATTAAATGGGGTTTTTTTATATGATAAATAATTTAAAAGTAATATTTGTAATTATAGGAACATTAATAGGTGCGGGTTTTGCATCAGGAAAAGAAATATACACTTTTTTCTTTTCGTATGGAGAAAAAGGCATTATATCAATAATAATATCAAGTATACTAATAGGAATAATTATATATGACGTATTACAAATAATAAATAAAAAAGAAATAAAAAAGTATGAAAACTTTTTAGACGATATAACGAGCAAAAACAAAAAAATAAAAATACAAAAAGCAATCGCACTAATAATAAACATATTCATGCTAGTCTCATTTTATATAATGATAACAGGATTTGGGGCTTATTGTAATCAACAATTTGAACTAAAACCAATAATAGGAAGTATAATATTAGCAACAATATGCTATATTTTTCTAAACAAAGATATAAAAGGTGTAATTTTATTAAATCAAATATTAGTTCCAGTATTAATTTTATTTGTCGTAATAATAGGAACTTTAAATTTTAGTCAGATAGATTTACTAAATTTGTCAGACTACATTGTACAGAAAAACAACGCAAACTGGCTAGTTAGTGGGATTCTATATAGTAGTTATAATGCAATATTACTTGTTCCAGTATTAATAACATTACAAAAATATATAAAAAGCCAAAAACAAATATCACAAATCTCAATATCAGTAACAATAATAACTCTAACATTATCATTAATGATATTTTTTATGCTAGTAAAAGTAGATGTAAATATTGAAAACTTAGAAATGCCTGTAGCATATGTCATTTCAAATGTCTATCCATACTTCAAATGGATGTATGCAATAATCCTACCAGCATCAATATTAACAACAGCAATATCCCTAGGAAACAGCTTTGTAGAAAATATGACTAAAAGGTCAAGAAAAAAAATAATCAATCTAATGTGCATATCTTCAATACTAGTTTCTGGTATAGGTTTTTCTAATTTAATCAATATACTATATCCATTATTTGGCTACTTAGGACTAATACAAATTTTAGCAATAATCATTAAAGCCAAAAAATACAAATCATAGAATAGCCAAAGCGTTTCCGTTTAGACTAAATTTTGTAGAGTAGTCCAAAAGGTTGATATATAAATATTTTTTTTCAAAGACCTATAGGTAGACTAAAGATTTTGTTTTTGACAAAAAATATTTATATATCAACTTTTTAGATGGCTTACTTCTATACTAGACTGAATTGTAACACCAAAGCAACATTTTTTTATCAAAACACTCCACAAATATTGAAAAAAAAGAAAAAAACTGATATAACAATAAAAAAGAAAAAAGGAGGAAGTTAGTCAAGAACTAACAAGAACAAAAGAATGAAAGATTTTTGGAATGAACAAAACAATCCTGTCAAGAAAATCAATAAAAAGAAATTAGCAATTATCATAATAATATTAATATTACTAATAATAAGTATTACACTAAGCATCATATATGTAAAAAACGAACAATTCAGAGATTGGGTGGACAAAAACATATTAAGAAAAGAAATCAGCCAAGAAAACTTACCATCAATAGAAATAAAAGCAGATGACAATCCAACAGTATATGCATTCAACCAAAATATATGCATATTAAATAAAAATGAATTCAAAATATATAATAGTACAGGAAAAGAAGAAAAAACACTAAACCTACAAATCACAACACCAATAATAGACTCAGCCAACAGATATTTAGCAATAGGAGAAAACAAAGGAAAAAAACTCTATCTAATAGCTGATAAAGAAATTGTATGGGAAAAAGAAATAAACGGAAACATCTCTGAAATTACAGTAAACCAAAATGGATATGTAGCAATAGCAATAGTAGATACAAGTTACAAAACAGTTGTAGAAATATATGATGAAAAAGGAAATGAACTATTCAAAACATTTGTTGCAACAAACAGAGTAGGAGACATAAGCATATCAAACGACAATAAATATTTAGCAATAGCAGAAATAGACACATCTGGAACAGTAATAAAATCAAACATCAAAATTATATCAATAGAAGATGCAAAAACAAACCCAGACAACTCAGAAAAAAACAGTATAAAAGGCGAAAATAATGATTTAATAACAAATATAAAATATCAAGAAAAAAATAAACTAGTATGTATGTACACGGACAAAATAAATGTGATTTCAGAAGATGGAAATGTACAAACCATATCAAAGAACGAAAATAAAAAAATGAATTATATGGACATAAACTTACAAAATAGTATAGTAACAGTAGAAGAACAATCATCAGGACTATTCACAGCAGACAGTTTAATAACAATCACAAATACAGATACAAGCACAGCAACAAATTACACAATAAATGCAGTAGCAAAAGAAATATACACAAGTGGAAACATAATAGGGCTAAATTTAGGAACAGAATTAGAATTTATAAACACAAGTGGATGGTTAGTAAAAAGGTATTTAGGAAACGAAGAAATCACAAAAATAACTTTATCAAACTCAATAGCAGGAATAGTATTCAGAGACAGAGTAGAAATAATTAATCTATAGTAGGATAAAAAGTCATAATTTAGTTTGGTATAGAAATAAGCCATACAAAAGATAATATATGAAAATTTTTACCAAAAATAAAAAAATCAAAAAATAAACAATAAACAAACAATAAAAAAACAAACAAATAAATTATTAAAGCTAAAATTTATTTAAAGAAAGGAAAAAATCATGGGAATAATAATAGATATAATAGTCATATTGATAATAGCACTATCAGTATTCTTAGGATATAAAAAAGGTTTAATAGCATTAGCAGTAAAATTATTTGCAGTAATAATTGCACTAATTGCAACTCTAATACTATACAAACCAATTTCAGCATTAATCATAAATAACACCAATTTAGATGAAAACATCCAAAATGTAATAATGGAAAAAGCAAACAATCAGGAAGAAACAAATGACACATCATCAAATAAAGAAACAGCAAATACAAATTCAAAAAATGAAACAACTCAAGCAACAGAAAGTCAAGAAGGAAACATAGTAGAACAATCATTAGAAGAAAAAATCCTACCAGAAGTAGCAAGAGAACTATCAATAAATATAATAAATATTGGAGTAATAATTATTTTATACTTTGTAATAAAAATAGCATTACACTTTATAACAGCAATAGCAAATATAGTAGCAAAAATTCCAATAATTAAACAATTCAACAAAATAGGTGGAATAATATATGGATTATTAAGAGGTTTATTACTAATCTACGTAATATTACTAATAATAAGCTTTGCAGGAGAAATAAACCCAGAAAACAAATTACATAATCAGATTAATCAATCATTATTAACAAAAGAAATGTATCAAAACAATATTTTAAATATTTTAATAAAATAGTAGTTGCAATTTAATTTAGCGTAGAAATATGCCGTTTGAAATGTTGATATATAAATATTCTTTGTCGAAAACATAAACTAGGGTCTTCGAGTAAATCTTTGACAAAATAATATTTACATATCAACATTTCGAACTTATAAACAAAGTTAAGAATTAGTAGAGACTTTCCAAAATAAAAAGTTGAATAAAAATTGTCTAATATTGTTGCCTTTTAATTGCATATTTGATATACTAATAGCACAGAATTTTTTAGGAGTGGATTATTTTGAATAGAACAAGAAAAGAAACAGAAGAAAATAAAAATATAAGAAAAAAAAGTAATACAAAAAATAATAGAAAAAGAAAAAAAATGAAAACATGGAAA
>CAJFQT010000057.1 GCA_904419095.1 uncultured Clostridia bacterium
TCTTTTGATATTTTAGGACTCACTTAACACCACTCCTTCCTTTTGTACATTCATATAAAAAGGTAATGCCTCTAACCAATAATTAAATCTATCTACATTCTTAACTAATGGTGATAAATGAATATCAAACTTATTATTCCACTCAATATCATATGCTATCTGAACTATTTCACTTCTATATTGTACTATTTCATCATCTGTAAAATCTGTTAAAATCATAATATCTATGTCAGAATTTGTATTAAAATCACCTCTAGCATATGATCCATACAAAATGATTTTCTTTACTCTATCCCCAAAAACATCATTTATTGCTGTAATAAATTCATTAATAATCTTATTAATATTTTCTGGTATCTTCTTCATAAAATTTTCACTTCCTATCTTTTTGAAATTTTCTCATATTTCTACAATATATTATAGCATATATTTTTTATTTTGTAACATTATTTTAAGTAAATTTTCTATAGCTTTTCATTACACTCTAAATAATCAACTCCGATATTTATATGTAAGCCTGTTCCAGCATTTAATTGAGCATTTAAAGCTTTATATAATGTACAAATAGCAACAATTTGATTTACAATGACAATATTGGTATTCTCATTTTAAGTGCTGTTTTATAAAATTTTATAATTATATTCTAGCAATAATTTAAATACTTTACTGTTTTTTTACTTACATTTATATTAATCAAAAATATTGATTATTCTATAATATTATGTTAATATTATATTTGTAGTTTTATTAATGTTCTTTTGCAAATGTTTTTTTGCAAATATTTTTCTTAGGAGGGATTACAAATGGAAAAGAACAGATTAACAAGTAACACTTTAAAAAAATTGATTCAGACTAGAACTGCAGAGAAAAAAGCTTTGCGGTATGTAGAGAGTCAAATTGTTTCAGCAGCCTTATACTATACAGGCACACCTGATTGCAATTTTTTTACTCTTGATGAATGGCCTGATGAAATTTGCTCTGCTAAGAAAGCATACGTAACCTTAAATACAATTATGGGTTACAATAGCTCCGAGCATGACCGTTTTATTGAAGGAAAAAGGCAAATTCCGGAATTCTTTACTCCAAGTGGAATAAAGAAAATAATTGAGCTTTTTATTTTGTTATACGCTCATGCAGTTGAAAATCGTGAAACTGCTGCATGCTTTAAAACAGTAAAGATGAGCAGGCAAAATGAAATCACCGAAGGAACAAGTATCATCAAACCTTTGACTTCAACAACCAAGCTTTCAGAAAAAGAAATCATGGAGCTTGGTTATGGTAACAAAAAAAATCTTGCAATCTGCAAGTATACTTTTCACGAAGGTGTAGTTTACTTCGATATGGAAGATCTTGGCAGTGAGTATCTCAAACCGGAAGAAGCTGAAGTACTTTTACTTCCCGGAAATATGCTTTACACAACTTACTGTGGAACAAGCCCAGAATTCCGTGGTAGTGACGGTAACTATGCTCACATTTATGAGTTGGATGTCTATGCTCCATATTTTGAGTTGACATCTGAACCTCAGGAATACTTGGAAAATATTGTTTTTAACAGTTCTACTCTTGAAGTTATTAAAAATTACTTTGAAGAGCTTAATAACTTCAAAGTTGATTTTCCAAGTGCTCCAAAATGTTACGTTGTTTGGAAACAGGCTTTTCAGCAACTTGTTTTTAGAGAGTTATCTAAGTTGCTTTAAAAATTTTTCCAAACTATAATTAAGTCACCCTCTAAATCTTTAATTTTGTTTGATGAGATATATTGGGTAAAATCAGAAAAAATTGGATACTTAATAATACATTAGGTATCCAATCTTTTATTAAATAAATTGTCTAAAAAAAAGACAATTTGCATAGAGTTTTAAATGTTTACAATCTTTTCTTTAACAAATTTTTCTAAGATTTCTTTTCTTTCTCTTAAATCATTAGAAAAATCTCTGCAAGTTCTGCAATTTGAGTCATAATAAAATGTTGCAGAAGCAATCGCAGATGCCCCAGCTAAAAAAGCTTGTATCATAGCATCATTACTTGACATACATCCACCGGTTGCAATTACAGGAATATTTACTGAATTTGCAACATTATTTACAATTAATAATGTTGCTGGTAACATTGCCACTCCAGTATACCCACCTTTAAAATTCCCGAGTAAAGGTTCCCCAACTTTATAGGAATAACCATTTTTCTTTTCGGTAAGGCCTGTATAATATCCCATTCCTGGAAAAATATTAGAAACTGTAATTGCATCTGCACCGTTGTTCTCGGCTACTTTACATACCCTCACAATATCTGTATTCCATCCTGTTAATTTTGCAATCAGGATTTTGTCAGTACCATATAAAGTATCTTTTACAACCTTTGTTATTTTTTCAACCATTTCTGGATTTTGAGCCAATAACTCAGTTTTATACTTTTCGCCAGATACTTGATGTGGACAAGATAAATTTAATTCCACACCATCAATTGGTATATCTCTTATCAACTTTGCCATATCAGAAAATTCTTTTACAGGATTATCAAAGTTTACAGAAGCAATGCTAAGGATAATGGATTGCTCCGGAAAATCCTCTTTGAACTCCTTAATCTCATGAATTGTTTTGTGAATTCCAAGATTTTTCATTCCGCTTGCAACCAGAAAACCATCATAAAAATCGCAAACTATAGGTTCTTTGTAACCTTCTCTCGGTTCTAATGTCGTAGTTTTCCAAACAATTGAACCAATCATATTTTGTCCGTATTTTAAAACTTCCTCAGCCTGTGATTTAGTTCTAATTAAATCACTTGAAGCAATCCAAAATGGAGTTTTAAAAGTTTTCGCTCCAATTTTCATTCTAGTTCCCTTCCTTCCAA
The DNA here is from genome assembly GCA_904419095.1 of uncultured Clostridia bacterium. GTDB lineage: Bacteria > Bacillota > Clostridia > TANB77 > CAG-508 > CAG-269. The sequence continues at coordinate 2,848 of CAJFQT010000057.1, forward strand.
AATGTTATGACCTTTTCCATGTCCATATCCTTCACTTGCGCCACCATTTTCAGTAATAATATTTGCCATTTTATGTGCGCAAGACTCAATAGCTTTTATGAACACTTCCACATCACCAACAAATTCTGTTAAATCATATAAATCTGTCTGAAAAATCATTTTCTGCAAGTCATCCATGGGTACAATATCTTTACTTCCGACATCAGGAAACATCTCAACAATTTTCCTATAAAGTGGTGTTCCCGGTAATACAAGTAATCTATTTACTCGTATTTTATCCAGTCCGAGGTTGGTAAGATATTTCACAAAGTTTACATGATTTTGCATACTCTCTTTATTTTCTCCTGGAAGACCAACAATAAAACTTGCATCAATATCGATGCCATTTTTTAGAACATTTTCTGTGGCTTTTTTATAAACCTGAAGATTTGCATGCTTTCCGATGTTTTTTAATATTCTGTCATCACCTGATTCGTATCCTATAAATACCATTCTAAAATGCAGGCTTTTAAGAACATCAATAACATCCTGTCGCAAAAGCTGATCTGCCCTTGAATATGTTTTAAATGTTGTCGCCCCTGATGAGAAGCGATCTGTTAAACGGTTTAACTCTGTGGCAAATTCTTTAAGCCATCTGACATTCTGAATGAAAGAATCACTTCTATCCCATACTTCTGTTAACTGATATTTTTCTGTATAATATGCCACCTCTCTAGCATATTCTGACGGATCTCTGAATCTCATTCCATCATCATAACGTCCGCAAAATACACATAAAGGTTTGTTAGCACAACCTCTTTGAGAAGTAAACTGTAGCATCCGAAAATTTTTGCCAAATGTTTCTTCCTGCAACTTAAAATATGGTTGTAAATCCATCATTTCATAATCCACTGAAAACATATTTTTTAAGTCAAATGTTCGAATTGGATTTACCTTTACTTCTCCGTTTTTGGAACGATATGCTAAATTTGGAACATCTTTAATATCGATTTCACCTTTAACATATCTAATGTATTGTTCCCATTGTTCCTCTCCGTCATTTATCCCTACAAAATCATAAGATTTCTGATTTGTAAGAATTTGACGATACATATTTGAAGCATGGTTAGACCCACACCCAATTTTTACTTCTGCATTACATTCTTTAGCATAATTCGCTAACTTTACTGATGAAACATAATTCGTAAAGTCAACGCTAAAACCAATTATATCGTAGTTTTCTTTTTTTATCTTGTTGCAGATTTCTTTATATGTGGTATGATGACCATCACATAAATCAACCTGTACATCTGAAAAAGTGTTTACAATATGTGTACCTAAGCACAATAAACTTAAATGTGGTGCAACACCTGCATCCCGAATCCTTTCATATTCTTCGCTTACTGGTGGATAGCAAATAAGAATCTTCATTTTTCGTCCTCCTTTAAAATGGATATTTTTCTACTTTCCACATCTTTTCGATATGTTCCAGCCATTTAATTTTAGTAATCTTAAAATTACCTCTTCTTGCTTCTTCAGAAAACTCTTCAATTAAGTCAATAATCAGCTCTTTATTCTGATTCAAGAATTCATTTTCCCAGACAGCCTTTACCACTTCGCTATCTAAGACAGTTGGTAACAAATGATCATCACCAAACATAATCTCTTCGATTTGGTCAAATGGTATTTTTCTTTCATGGGCAATTTCTTTCACGGTAGCCATTCTATGGAACAAATTGAAATCATAGAAAATCCTTTCATATGCTTCAGCTCCATATTTCCTGTTAAATGCCACTTTGATTTCTTCTGTTTTGTCATAACAGATACCATCAATGACTTGACGGTTCCTATCACTTACATCAGATGCAAGTGCATTTACTAATAACTTCATTGTAGGTTCAATTAATGCATAAGCACTATGGAAAAATGCTGTTTCATTTTCCGGCAAAAATGCCTGGCCAATATATGCTCTTAAAAATACATAATCTAAAAATTTTATATCATGGGGACTCTGATTTTTTCTAATTCTTCGTCCCATTCGGCCTTCTGTTAACTGTTTAGCATATAGTGCATCTACATTTGCCCATGTTTCTACAATATACATGTTATCATTGTTTACACCCGGAATACCTTCTTCCAAATGGTAAATAGCATGAAAAAGCTCCTGTGCCCAATTTGCTTTACTATCATCTACAAGGACAATATTGGTACCTTTTAATGTACTTCCAAACTGGAACATCCAATCAACATTCATAAATTTGCAAAAGTAAATCGGGCAATTCTTAGATTTATTAATAAAATCTTTTAATGCCGAAAATTCTGTTCTTATTGGAATATCGATTGGTCTTACTACCTCAATCTGGCAATCTGATTTCCATTTTCCACTTATCTGATTTTCCTGATAGGCATTGCATATACTTTTGTATGCTTCCCATTTTTCCTGGTCTGTTGCCTTATATCCAAAAAAATCATAAAGGTGAAGTCTTTTCGCTTTCCTTACCATCAACTCATAGAATGTAATTTCATTTGTTGAAATCGCTTCTATAGTCTCTTGTGGGTCCGTATGAAACATAAAAGCTTTCATAGCATTGTTATACTCAAAATTCTTGCTTACCACACTTAAATGCGGATATCTGAATTCTGATGTATCTCCGGCTATTCTTTCACAATATGCCCCCTGCCGAGTATATTTTCTTACCTCGTTCTTCAACATAAGATTGTAATCCATTTTTTTACCTCCTTTTCTTTCTTCATATAAAGAAATTTTTCTTTATACTCTATGTTGTGAACGACAATATTATATCATTTTCTCCACATTATGTCAATTTAATTACTACATATATGATTTTTAATTGTTTTTCTCCCAATTGATTCATATATCACATCACACTCACTCATATTTTTAATATCATAACAATTTCTACCATCTATAATAATTGGAATTTTCATTTCTTTTTCAAAATTCTCAGGCTCAAACTTTTTAATTTCATTCCATTCTGTAAATATCAAACAGATATCAGCATCTTTTATAGCATCTTGTATATTTTCGCAATAATTTAAATTTAATTTTAGTTTTCTTAAATTATTCAATCCTATTGGATCAAATACACTTATTTTTGCACCTTCTTTTAATAGCAATTTAATATTTTCTACTGCTGGTGATTCTCTTAAATCATCTGTATTAGGCTTAAAAGTAACTCCTAATATTGCTACTTTTATTCCATTAAAGTCTTTATAATATTTTCTTGCTTTTTCTAATAATTTAAATTTTTGATTATTATTTGTACTTCTTACAGCTTCTATCAATTTCGAATTATTATTTGATTGTGAAAAAATCCAATTTAATGCTTCTGTATCTTTTGGCAAACATGAGCCACCATAACCAATACTAGCTTTTAGGTATTTTTCTCCAATTCTGTCATCTAATCCAATTCCCTTAGAAACATCATCTATGTTGGCGTCATAATCTTCACATAAATTTGCAATTTCATTTATATATGATATTTTTAAGGCCAAAAAAGTATTTGAAGCATATTTTATTATCTCTGCACTTTCTCTGTTAGTTACTAAATATCTTTGATTATACTTATCATACAATTTTTTCATTACATTTTCTGCATGCTTAGAGTTGACGCCTAATATTATCCTTTTTGCTCTAATTGTATCATTTATGGCAGTTCCTTGAGACAAAAACTCTGGATTTGATACTACTTCAATTTTTATATCTTTATTTATTTTTGAATTCAAATAATCCTCTATTTTTTTATTTGTTCCAACTGGTACAGTTGATTTTAATGCTATAATACAATCATTTTTTAAATTTTTTTCTATTTGCTTGATTACATTTTTTATAGATTGCATATTTGGTTTTCCGTTTTCACCTTGTGGAGTTCCAACACATATAATAATTACTTCTGGCATTTTATATGCTTCTTCTATTTGTGTAGTATATTTTAAATTATCTTTATTTTTTTGCATATAATATTCTATTTCAGGTTCATATATTGTACTTTTACCACTTTTTAGCAAATTAATTTTATTTTGGTCTATATCTAGACAAATAACATGATGTCCTATTTCTGCTAAACAAACTGCTGTAACTAATCCAACATAACCAGTGCCTACAATTGTTACTCTCATTTCTTTCTCCTTACACTTCTATATATTTTGAAAATTCTGTTCCAAATTTTATTAATCTTTCTTCATATTTTTTATCTATATTGTCACTATTAAAATACTTATAAGCATCTTTTATGCATTCATAAATATTATCATCTTTTTCATATGTTTTTTGGAAAATCTTTATTCCGTCTTTTAAGACTTGCATTTTGCCTGGTTTAGTTAAATTGAATTTTTTATCATATACCAAAAATTCACCTTTTACAATAGCATTAGAACTACATATAACTATTACATCTCTTGTTACTGTATTACTAGTTAAATCACTTATATGTGTTACAATTATATTATCTTTTTTACATATAATTTTACCATAACCATGTTTTGGTAATACTATATTTTCATAACATAAGTCTTTTTCTTCTAATAGCAAAAGATTGTCTTCTTTGTAATCTCCAGCTAAGTAATTAGCAATATATATTTGGTGTGGCATTTCTATTTCTACATTTCTTGTAACTTTTCCATTTGCCATTCCTCTTCCTTTAATACTTTCTTGTATTCTGTTTTTAGAAAAGTTTGTATAAATTGCTTTTACTTCTAATTTATTTTCCAGAATATACTTTTTCATATCCTCTACAATCTTTGAATATAAATAATTTTGAATCATAATAATTTTTAAATCTTTATGCTTTTCTAACAATTCCTTCTTTAGTATAAAAGGTTTTTCAACTAAAATATTTTTAATATTTAAATTAATACATTCATCTATAATTTGATAAAATACTTCTTTGGGTGTACATATATCTACTACAACATCATTACTATCTAATTTCTTTTCGTTTAATACTTCTTCTATTGTTTTATATATTTTTAAGTCATTATCTTCTTTTTGATTATCTACTAAAAATATTTCTCCTTTTTCTTTTAATTTGTTATATGATTGTAAATGTAATCTTCCTGCTTTACTTACGCCTATTATTATTATATTTTTCATAAACTACCCTCCTATTTAAACATATAGTATTATAGCATATTTAGTAGCCTATTTTCAATTTTTCTTAGCGTTTTCATTATTTCTAACAATAGCTGTTTTTTAACTATTGAATATTTTGCAGGATCAGGGCGACCTCCCCTCGCCCGAAAACAGCCTAAAAGCGTGGCTTTTAGCTGGGTGCTTTACAATAATAAAGAGGTCATTTAGACCTCCTCAATTCTACAGCCTTTTTCTTTTAAGTAATGCATCATATCTTTAATAACTAAATCACAGGTAATTGCCAATTTTTATATT
>CAJFQT010000058.1 GCA_904419095.1 uncultured Clostridia bacterium
ATCTTTTCTTACTTTTCAGTACTTTTCTTCTTTGAAGAATCGTACCGCTTCGGTTTATTCTCTAAAGGATTTTATTGTTTACTTTTCAATGTACTTTTTTAATATTTTATGTTCCTCTCTCGTGAGGACAGTTTGTATTATACTATGCTTTTTTTGCTTTGTCAACACTTTTTTTACTTTTTTTTAAAAGTTTTTTTATGGTATTTTTTTCCACCTCTTAAATCCTTTTATTTTCATAGGTTTAAAGATTTTTATACTTCTAAATTTTTTTCCTTTTTTACTTAAATATTTATATTTTTTAATAGATTTATATTTTATATGTACATAGATTCTTATCCTCTTTTTTATTTTTACATATAAATATCTTAAATTTTTTAGATATTTTTACTTTCATTAATTAAATGTGCAGATAGTAAAAATTTCGTTTTCTATTTATTATTCTAAATATGTTATTTTGTAAATTTTATTTAAAAAATTATATTTCTTCTAATTTTTTAATATTTTGCTTATTACTACAAATTAGGCTATATTAATTATGTAGTTTAAATAAAAAACGAGAATATTTTGCAATCTTACTAATTACATAATATTCTCGTTTTTTGTTAAGGTTTATTTTGTACTGTATTTAGTTATGAACATTCTTTCTAATTTTCATTTACTTTAATAAATATCCTATTAATTAGTTTCGTATTTTCATCATAGCTCATTGTTATATTAAACTTTTTACTTTTATTTTCCTCTAGAGCTGTTAAAACTTCTGTACTCTTTTCTGAATTTCCTGTATTTCTTTCTATTTGTAATGTTATTTGTTGTAATTTTTCATCTTCATCATTAGTTATTTCTGCATCTTTTAAATTTGCTTGAACAGTTTCCAATAATCGTTTAGCATCATCAGCAGTCATTTCTTCACCTATAAATAATGTTAGTGTTGAGTTAAATCTGTTTCTTTCTGTTTCTGTAACTTCTACTGGTGCTTGTGTTTTTATTACATCTTCTTTTATAAATCCTAAACTTTTAAGCATTGAATTAATATCTTCTGCTGTAATTTTTTCTGTTATTTCTGCCATTTGATTTTCTACATTTTGAGATAATATTGTTAATATTCTTTGAGTTTGTTCTTGATTTAAGTCATTTATAGTGATATTATTTTCCTCATTTAGCTCTAATGGTTCTTCAAATTCATTAACGATTTTTATGAATTCATCTGATTTTATATCTATTTTACTGTTTTCTAATTCATAAATTATTTCAAAGCTTCCTTGTACATCACTATTATTCATTTCTTTATTGTTTTTTAGTACTACACTTTGCTGTTCTACTCCATTTTCGTAATCTATATATTCTAGATTTAAGTTGTTTTTAGAACTTGTTACATCTCTTTCTATGGTGAATAGTTGTCTTTTTTGTACTGTTTCTGTTGTATCGATTTTATCAATCTTTATTGATTTGTTTTCATTATATATATCAATTGTAAAACTTCCTTCATCAGTTTCGATAATCGTTTTTACTGTTTGTCCATTTTGTTCATATACAGAGATTTTAAAAATTTCATTTCCTATATTTTTACTTTTTATTTCTTCTACATATTTATTTATATATTCTTGAAATTTTTCTTTATATGTTTTTTCACTATTTATTCCATATTGTTTTGCTACATTTTCTAAATTATCAATCTTAGATAATATAATATCATCTGAAGAAATAGTATTTAGTAATTCTATTAGAAGAGAATAGTATTGTTCTTTTGTTAATTCTAAATAATAACCATCTGCTACTGCTTGTGTATTATTTAAAGATATTGTTGATTGATTATATTTTCCAAAAGATTCTTTTGATGTGTTTTTTTCAATCACTTCTGAATATTTGTCTAGTATTGCTTGTTCCTCTTCTTCTGTAAAATTAAAAATTTCATCAAGATTTAATTCTTGTGTTAACATCCACATGTTTTCTAATGTTTCTTGTTCTATTCCTAAGTTTTCAGCTACTTTATCTATGTTTTCACTTCTGATTGTTGTAAATTGCATTATTCCATCTAGTCTTATTCCTTTTAAATCATCTTTTTGTATATATTCTACTTTTGCTAATTCTTCTGTATTGTATGACATTCTTATATTTTTATAATCATAATTATTACTTTTGTCTACTTGACTACTTATGTTTATGCTAGCATTATTTATGTTGCTTTGATTAGTTTCTGCTGTTGTTCCTATTCCACTTGTGTATGTGGCTTTTATAGTTGTGTTAGATGTATATTTGTTTCTATTTAATACATCAATTAATTCTTCTGGCTTTTGCTTTATAAATTCTTTAGCTATGCTTAAGTTTTGTCCTATGTATTTTTCAAATAATGTTTGATTTGATTTTAATAAATCTGTATTTAGATATAGATATGCACAAACTCCTCCTGTTATTAACAATACTAGTAATACAGATAATGTTATTATCAAAATCAACTTTTTTTTCTTTTTCCTTTGCACCATACTCTTCTTCCTCCATTATTTTTTATTTTAGATTAATATATAATAAGAGTTATTACTTCTAAAATAAGTTTCTCCTATTATATCTGATATTTTACTATTATTTTATCTCTATTTTTTTATTTTATCAATAGTTTTTAATAATCTTTGTTTTACTGCTTCGTATATTACTATACCTCCTGATACAGAGGCATTTAATGATGTTACTTTTCCTTTCATTGGTATTTTTACTAAAAAGTCACAGTTTTTCCTTACTTTTTCACTCATTCCACTGCCTTCATTTCCTATTACTATTCCTAATGGTCCTGTTAAATCTTGATTATAATAATAGTTTTCTGTTCTGACATCAGTTCCACAGATCCATAGTCCTGCATCTTTTAATTTTTGGATACTTTCTGAAATGTTGTTTACTCTTGCAATTTTCATATGTTCTACCGCTCCTGCTGATGCTTTATTCACGGTGCTATTTACTGATGCAGCTCTTCTTTTTGGTATTATTATTCCATGTACTCCTGCTGTTTCTGCTGTTCTTATTATTGAACCTAAATTGTGTGGATCTTCTATTCCGTCTAATATTATTACAAAAGCATCTTCGTTTCTTCTATTTGCTTCTTCTAAAATGTCTTCTATCTCACAATATGAAAATGGTGGCACTATTGCTATTACTCCTTGATAGTTCTCTGTTTGTGCTATTTCTTGCATTTGCCTTTTATCTTTTTCTACTATTACTATTTTTCTTTCTTTTGCTTTTGCTATTATTTTATTTATTGAACCGTGTTTTTCTCCTCTTGTTATGTATATTTTATTTATGTCTTTTCCGCTTTCTAGTAATTCTAATACTGAGTTTCTTCCTTCTACTTGATCTTGATATTGGTTTTGCTCTATATTTTCTTTTTTCATTTTCTCTAAATCCTTGTATAATATATTTAGGTTTTTAATGGTTTTACCTATAAACCAAGCTATTTTTATACCTTGAAAATAGAATAGTCAATAAATCTGAATAAATTTTAATTTTTGTGATATTACTCCAAATTCTAATCTTTATTTATTTTATATTAACCCATTTTTTCTATTTCTATTATATATTCTTTTAATGCTTCTATGATTTTTGATATGTTGCTAAAATTATTTATGTCTCGAAATTTTTTTGCTATTTCTATTTCTATACAGGGTATTAATGTTTTTTCTGCTATTGTCTTACATATTGTATGTATACTTTTGGCTTTAAATACTTTATCTATTTCTATGTTTTCTATATTATGTTTTTTTAGTACTTCTACTAATATCTCTAACGCTTTTTCATTTCCATTTAAATTTTCTCTTTCTCCTGTTGCTATATCTACCCCAAATCCATGTTCATCACTTGCTCCATGTATATCTAATAGTAGTTTTATATTATTTTGTTTTATTATTTTTAATATTTCTTCTTTATATGTATTGTTTTCTATATCATAGTTTGCGTCATCATTGTTATTTTTTGTTTTATATATGCAATGGCAATTGGTTTCTTGTTGTAAAACTATTGCAATTGGTCCTGTATATATGTCTTTTCCTTTTATTTTTCCATTTCTTATTTGTCTAACACTGTGTGGGGCTGATATTAGTATTGGTATTTTTCCTTTTATTGTTTCAAATGATTTGTTTTTTTCATTTTTTTTGCTAAATTCGTCGAAGTTTTTGTTTAGTTTTATAAATTCTTTTTTGTTTATATTCATGATTTTTCCTTTTTTCTTTACTTTTATATAAACCTACTCATCATCTAATTTTAACACTGATAAAAACGCTTCCTGAGGTACTTCCACATTTCCAATTTCACGCATTTTCTTTTTACCACGTTTTTGCTTTTCCAATAATTTTTTCTTTCTTGTTATATCTCCACCATAGCATTTAGCTAGTACATCTTTTCTCATTGCAGATATTGTTTCTCTTGCTATTATTTTTCCTCCTATTGCTGCTTGAATTGGTATTTTAAATAGTTTCCTTGGTATTTCTGTTTTTAGTTTTTCTACCATTTTTTTACCTCTTTCATAGGCTCTGTCTTTGTGCAATATGAAGCTTAATGCATCTACTGGTTCATTATTTATATATATGTCTAGCTTAACTAAATCTGATTTTCTGTATTCTTTAAATTCATAATCAAATGATGCATATCCTTTTGTTTTTGATTTAAGATTATCAAAAAAGTCATATATTATTTCATTTAATGGCATTTCATATATTAGTGTAACTCTTGTTTCATCAAGATATTGCATATCTATATATATTCCTCTTCTTTTTTGACAGATATCCATGACATTTCCTACATATTCTTTTGGCATATATATATTTGCCGTTACAAATGGCTCTTCCATATATGATATTTCTTGTGATTTTGGCAAGTCTGTTGGATTATATATGTCTATCACTTCACCATCTGTTTTGTGTACTTTGTATACAACTGATGGTGCTGTTGTAATTAGACCTAAATCAAATTCTCTGTCTAGTCTTTCTTCTATTATTTCTAAGTGTAATAGTCCTAAAAATCCACATCTAAACCCAAATCCTAAAGCAGCAGAGGTTTCTTGTTCATATTCTAATGCTGCATCATTTAGTTTTAATTTTTCTAGGGCAATTTTTAACTCTTCATATTGACTCCCATCTACTGGATATAGTCCACAATATACCATTGGTGTTACTTTTTTATAACCTTTTAATGGCTCATCTGCTGGATTATTTTTTAGTGTTACTGTGTCACCTACATGTATATCTGATAAATTTTTCACGCTTGCAGCAATATATCCTACTTCTCCTGCCTTTAATTCTTTTGATGGCATGTATGAACCTGGTACAAAATATCCTACTTCTGTTACTGTGTATGTTTTATTTGTTGCCATGAATAGGATTTCATCTCCAATTTTTACCTTTCCTTCTTTTACTCTTACATATGCTACTGCACCTTTGTAGTTATCGTAATAAGAGTCAAATATTAGACATTGTGTTTTTGCGTTTTCGTCTCCTTTTGGTGCTGGTAAGTCTGTTACTATTCTTTCTAATACTTCTTCTACATTTAATCCTGATTTTGCTGATATGCAAGGTGCGTCCATTGCTGGTATTCCTATTATATCTTCTATTTCTTTTTTTACTTCTTCTGGTCTTGCATTTGGTAAATCTATTTTATTTATTACAGGTAATACTTCTAGATTATTGTCTATTGCTAAATATACATTTGCAAGTGTCTGAGCTTCTACTCCTTGAGTACTATCTACCACTAATATTGCTCCGTCACACGCTGCTAAACTTCTTGAAACTTCATAGTTAAAGTCTACATGCCCTGGTGTGTCTATTAAATTAAATGTATATTCATGACCATCTTTTGCTTTGTATTTCATTCTTACTGCTTGTGATTTTATTGTGATTCCTCTTTCTTTTTCAATATCCATATTGTCTAGAACTTGACTTTCCATCTCTCTTTGAGATAAAACTCCTGTCATTTCAATTAATCTATCTGCTAATGTTGATTTTCCATGGTCTATATGTGCTATTATGCTAAAATTTCTTATATATTTTTGTCTTTCTTCCATTTTTTCCTCCTTGAGTCAAAACAATTGTTATTTTTTTCATAAATGTTAGTTGTTTTTTCTATTTTATACGAAAATTTTAACATAATTATACTTTAAAATCAAGGATTTTTGTTTTTTAGAAAATAAACTTCTAGAATGTATCAAAGCTAAAAAATTCAGCTCAATATGAGATGAATTTTTTAGTTTTGGTATTTTATATACTCTTTTAATCTTAAAACATATCTTAAAATTCTAATCCATTATATAAATTATATACTTTCTTATAACCTAATTTTTCAAGTTTTTTCTTTGCCTTTTTACTTCTTTGCCCGTGTTGAACAATATACTATTATTTCTTCATTTGGAGATATTCTGTTTAATATTTCTTTTGTGATTTTGTATTCTGGTGTTGATATAGCTCCATCAATGTGATTTTCTTGAAATTCTTGAACACTTCTTACATCTAATATAGTTATTCCTTTTTTTTGTAATTCTTTTAATTCTTGCATTGATATATCGTCTTTATCTAGCTTTCTTGTTAAGTGTTTTTTTATTTTTTGCATCAGTTTTTTCATTTTCTTCATTTCCTTCCTTTGTTTGAGAATATATAATCCTCTATTATATTATATTTTATATATTTAATATTTGTAATGTTTTATTTGTTTGAAATATATAATTTGCCAAAAGACTTCGTAATACAAATATGGAAATATAATTTTCTGGAGTTGAATTTTTAAAATTTGATAACTTTTTATTGAAAAAATAAAAAAAGAGAACTATTTACTATGTATGTAGTAAAACGTTCTCTTTTTCTTATTTTTTATTTATATTATTTTTCCTTTTTCTCTTTATTCCTCTTATCTTGTATTTCATCCATTTCCTTTTCAGTTATTAAATTTACATTGTTTTCTTTTGCCCATGCCACACATCCTTTTAGTACTGTATTTAAAAATACTCTTGGTACTTTTACAAGCTTTTGACATGCTTCGTCTGTAAATTTAACATCAGGATCTATTCTTGAAGCAGCATATTTTACTGTGTCTAAACCTATTCCCTTACTTTCTGGTATTGGTTCTGCTATTGGTTTTTTGAACCTTGTATACCAAAAATATTTGCTATCACGATATCCATAATCTACTGGTACTTGTGGAAATCCTTTTGATGTTACTCCATTTATTATTGCATCATATTGTTTTGGTTTCATTAGAATATTATCAATTTTTAATATAAAATGTGCTCCAAATTCACTTGTTATTCCATTAAATTGATGATATGGAGGTTTGTATTCTTCTTGTACTTTGTCTTCTTCTGCTCCATCTAGTTCTCTTACCCAAGTACATTCAAATACCTGAAATGCTTCTTGAATTATTTTAGGATATTTTTCTTCAGGATTTTCTCTTGCTCTTTTTCCATCAACTAGTGTAAATATACAGTCTTTCATTTTTTCTTCTGTTGTTTCTCCTGGATATCCTAATCTTACTGCTTCTTTAAAATATTTTCTTTTATCTGTTATAAAATTAATTGAGCATTTACCTGTTCTTAAAATATTTTTTGCAGTGTTAGAACTATTTCTACAGCATAATAACATTGCATAGTAATCTTTTCCTGCTATGTAATATGGAAAACATAATGAATATGAGCCTAAATTTGTTTGTCCATTTTCACTTAGTGTTCCTATTTCTGTTGTTGGCATTGGGAAAAAACTTGATGTTTGATAAAAATTGTCAACTATTCTCATATCTTTAAATCCATTTAATTCTTCTATTTTCTTGTGTTTTTCTTCCATTTTATTACTTCCTTTCTTTTGTTTTATATTTTATTAATATCACTTTTAGTCTTTTTTAGCAATAGTTTTTCTTTTATTTATATTTTGTTTTTATTAGTTGCTTTATTTTTACATTTGAATACTCTTTCTATTTTTTGCTTTATGTTATCTTTTTTGTTTACTTGTTTTTTATCCACATATTGTGGATAATGTGGATAACTTTGTGAATAACTCATTTTACTATCTTTTTTTATTGGTAGTTATTCACAATATTATTTTATTTTGCTTTTTTCCAATTATTGTATATTTGTTTTTGAAATTATGTCAAGAATTTGAACATTTTGTGGAGAACAAAGCGAGCAGAGCTCGCACTCTTGAGGCTGATTAAAATTTCAGCCTTTTATTTTTTTGCCCTTTTTATATTTTCCTTTTTCATAATTTAATAT